>CACXFJ010000074.1 GCA_902766965.1 uncultured Eubacteriales bacterium
AACGAAGAGTTTGACAGAATGATAGCGGAAGGCGAAATGCTCGAATTTATCGAAAAGTTCACTAATCGCTACGGAACCCCTAAATTCGCGGTGGAAAGTTTACTCAATCAAGGTAAAGACGTCCTGTTGGAGATAGAAACCACCGGCGCGAGCAACGTGAAAAGACTTATGCCGGAGTGCGTGAGCATATTCATAGCTCCGCCGTCTTTATCGGCTTTGTGGGAAAGACTGTCGGGAAGAATGACTGAGTCTCAAAAAGAAAGGCAATTACGTTTTAACGTAAGCAAGGAAGAAATAGAGTGCGCGAGACGCTACGACTATATCGTAATCAATGACGAAGTAAACCGTTGCGCCGAAAGAATAATAGGTATTATCGAAGCGGAGAGAAGCAAAGTTTTTCGCAACGAAGATATAATAAACAATATTTTGAATAATTAACATACGGAGGTACAGGATAGTTATGATGATAGAACCGCCTATTGACAAGCTCATTAAGAAAGCGCCCTGCCGCTACGCGCTCGTATGCGGACTGGCTAAAAGAGCGAAAGAACTCAATTCCACTAAGTTGCAGGAATTGGAAGACGCTCATATCAAGGCGATAAGCTATGCCGCCAACGAAATTTACAGCGGAAAAATCGAAATTAAAATCGACTGATGAAAAAGACTGTTCTCGTAGGAGTGAGCGGAGGTATTGCCGCTTATAAGTCCTGCGAGCTGGTGAGCTTACTGCGGAAACGCAATTATAACGTCAAAGTGGTGATGACGAAAAACGCAACGGAATTCGTTGCGCCTTTGTCGTTCGAAACTTTGTCGAATAACGAGGTTATGCTCGATACTTTCGCCGAAAAAAAGAAGTTCGACGTCAAGCACGTTTCCATAGCGAAAGAAGCCGACCTTTTTATAGTCGCGCCCGCGACTGCCGACGTCATAGCGAAGTTCAGTAACGGGATTTGCGACGATATGTTGACGACGACTTACGCCGCGTTTTTCAAGCCGGTGCTTATCTGTCCCGCTATGAACACGAAGATGTACGAAAACGAAGCTAATTTAAGGAATATGGAATTCCTTAAAAGCAAAGGCAATCTTTTTTTGGATTCGGAAACGGGCTTTTTGGCGTGCGGCGACGTAGGTAAGGGCAGAATGGCGGAAGCGGCGGCGATAGCCGACAAAGCGGACGAAATTCTTACCCCGCAAAGCGATTTCAGGGATAAAACCGTTCTTATCACGGCGGGAGCCACGGTGGAAGACATAGACGGAGTGCGTTTTATAAGCAATTATTCTTCGGGTAAGATGGGAGTTGCGTTAGCCGACGCGGTTACCGAACGGGGCGGAAAAGTAATTTTCGTCCGCGGCAACACGAGCGTGCCCGATCCCGAGGGTTGCGAAATAATTAAGGTAAAGTCCACTATGGATATGTACGAAGCCTGCCTTGATAATCTAAGTAGATGCGACGTAATAATAAAAGCCGCCGCGCCTGCCGATTATCGCCCCGAAAGAACGTACGACAATAAGATTAAGTCGGACGCGCTCACCCTTAAATTGGTAAAAAACCCCGATATAGCGAAAGCTATCGGAGAAAGGAAAGGGAACAGAATTCTGGTTGCGTTCGCGGCGGAGACCACCGACTTGTTAAAAAACGCCGGCGAAAAACTGATTAAAAAGAACGCCGATATGATAGTCGCCAACGACTTAAAACAGGAAGGCGCGGGGTTCGGCGTGGATACGAATATCGCTACTATTATTTACGCGGACGGAAGAATGGAAAGTTTGCCTATTATGGATAAACGAGTTCTTGCGCATTGTATTCTGGACGGGATACTTTCCGTATGATATACGAAGTAATCGTAGATATAAGTAATTGCGAAGTAGACAAGGTATTCGATTATTCTTCGGATAAGGAATACGAAGTCGGCGCAAGAGTAAAAGTTCCCTTCGGCAACAGAACCACCGAAGGGTTTATTATCGGCAAAAAAGATTCCACTACGGTAAAGACCAAAGATATAATCTGCGTTCTCGACGATTTCACCGCGATAAGCTCCGACCTCATTCCGCTCGTCAAGTACTTAAAAAACGAAAAGAATTTACGCCTTATAGACGGTTTGCGCCTATGCGTACCGAGCAAATTAAGAGGGGACGGAATACGGACGAAAACGAGAGGGTATCTTAAACTCGACGTTGACGCTGATATTGCAAGACCTCTTATAAAAAAAAGCGCGGTAAAACAGCTCGCTTTACTCGAAAGGCTCTCTTCGGGTGGCGGATACTATACCGACCTTACGGAAGAATTCGGTGCGTCCGCAGTTAAAGGACTTATCGACAAAGGAATAGCCGTAAGAGAAGAAGTTGCGGTAAGAAGAACGCCGTACGAAGGACTCGTACTGCAAAATAAAGATATAGTATTTACCGAAGAACAGCAAAAAGCCATCGACTTTTTGGAAAAATCCACGGGTACTACGCTCGTACACGGAGTGACGGGCAGCGGCAAGACGGAAATATATATGCGCCTTATATCGGACGCTCTTAAAGAAAACAAAACCGCAATTATGCTCGTACCCGAAATAAGCCTTACGCCGCAGATGCTCGGTCTATTCAGAGCAAGGTTCGGCGATAACGTAGGACTTATCCACAGCGGAATGAGCGACGGAGAAAGGTTCGACGAGTGGTTAAGGCTGCTTACGGGAGAGGCGAAAGTAGCTTTGGGGGCAAGGTCGGCTATATTCGCTCCGCTTAAAAATATCGGAGTAATAATTATAGACGAAGAACACGACGGAAGTTACGTAAGCGAGTCTAATCCGAGATACTTTACCCGCGACGTGGCGGAATTCCGGGCTAAATACAACGGCGCGAAACTGATATTAGGCAGTGCGACACCCTCTCTTAACACTTATAAGGAAGCGAAAGACGGACTTATAAATTTGGTTACGCTCAATAAAAGAGCCAACAATTTTCCTTTGCCCGATATGGAAGTCGTGGATATGAGGAGAGAGATAAGGGCGGGCAATAACGGAATTTTTTCCCGAAAGCTGTTATCCGACCTTGACGAAACGATAAAAAAAGGCGAACAAGCCATGATTTTTATCAACAGACGGGGATTTTCTTCCTTTATAAGGTGCAAGGTGTGCGGATACGTACCGAAATGTACCGACTGCGAAGTAAGTTTGACTTACCACAAGGAAGATAACCGCCTTAAATGTCACTACTGCGGAAAACAGTACTATATGATTTCCCGTTGCCCCGAGTGCGGAAACGAACGCCTTTCGTTAGGACGGATAGGCACGGAAACCGTGGTGGCGGAGATAAACAAAATTTTTCCCGAGACGAAAGTTTTGCGGTTGGATAACGACACTTCGTCGGGTAAAGACGGAGCGGCGAAAATATTGCAGGCGTTCAGGGAAAAACAAGCGCAGGTTCTCGTCGGCACGCAGATGATAGTAAAGGGTCACGACTTCAAGGACGTCACCCTCGTAGGAGTTTTGGACGCCGATTTAAGTCTTTACTATTCCGACTACCGCAGTAACGAGAATACCTTTCAGCTCATTACGCAGGTAGCGGGCAGAGCGGGAAGAGCGGACAAGCCGGGTAAGGTGGTAATTCAGACCTATAATCCGCATCACTACGTTTTCCGTTTCGCCGAAAACTACGATTACGTCGGGTTTTACGAAAAGGAAGCGAGCGTAAGGGAAGCGACGTCTTTTCCGCCGTTTTCCAAGATAGCGAGGATACTCGTTAAGTCGGAAGACGAAGAAAAGGCTTTGAGTTCTGCGAGAGTGTGTTATAACGCGATAAGCGCGGAAAGGAAAAATCATACCGGGATATTCCGCTTGCAGGCTATGCGCGCGCCCATATCGAGAATAAACAAAGAATATCGTTTTCAAATAGTGGCGTGGATAAAGAGCGAAGAAGAAAGAGACGTCGTGCCGATAATATACAAAAAAGCCGACGAAGTAAATAAAAAAGGCGTGGTAAGTTTCGTTGAGATAAACCCCACGCAAATGAGATAGAGGAGGACGAAAAAATGGCGTTAAGAAGAATTTTTCAGGACGGAGAAGCCGTTCTTACCAAAGTTTGCAGACCGGTAGAGAAGTTCGACGACAGATTAGGCACGTTACTCGACGATATGAGAGAAACCATGCTCGACGCCGACGGCGTAGGATTAGCCGCGCCGCAGGTGGGAATTTTGCGTAGAATCGCGGTGGTGGAAGCCGACGACGTTTATCTCGAACTCGTCAATCCGCAAATTATCGATTTCAGCGGAGAACAGCTCGGAGAAGAAGGTTGTCTGAGCGTCGATTCGAGCAAAAATTGCAGAGTGTTAAGACCGAAGACGGTCACCGTGAGAGCTTTCGACAGGAACGGAAACGAGTTTGAAAAGACGGTAAGCGACCTTCCGGCGAGAGCGGTTTGTCACGAACTCGACCATCTCGAAGGGATACTTTTCTATACCAAAAACTACGACGGAGCGAAGAAGTGAGAGTAATATTTTTAGGAACGCCCGCTTTTGCGGAAAAAAGTCTCGAAAGCATAAACAATTCCCGTCACGAAGTGGCGGCTGTCGTCACGCAACCCGACAGAATAAACGGTCGTAACAAGAAAATAACTTTCAGTCCCGTAAAACAATACGCGCTCGATAAGGGGATCCCCGTGCATCAGTTCGATAACGTGAGCAGAGACGGAGAAGAAATTTTGCGTTCCTACGACGCGGATATTATGGTCACGGCGGCGTACGGACAGATTTTAAGACAGAATATTCTCGATATCTGCCCGAAAGGAATAATTAACGTTCACGCGTCGTTACTTCCCGAATACAGGGGTTCTTCCCCCGTACAGTGGGCGATAATCGACGGCAAAAAAGAACTCGGCGTAACCATTATGCAGACCGAATTAGGTATCGACACGGGCGATATGATTTTAGCCGATAAAGTTACTTTAACCGACGAAAACAGCGAAGAAGCGTTGGAAAAACTTGCCGTGCTCGGAGCAAGGCTCGTGGTAGAAGCTCTCGACAAGATAGAAGACGGCGTTGCCGAATATAAAAAACAAGACGAAAGCAAGGCTACCCATTGCAGAATGTTACGAAAAGAAGACGGCAAACTCTGTTTCGATAAAAAAGCGGAAGAAATCGTGAATTTCATTCGCGGTATGAACCCGTGGCCGGGAGCGTATTTTAGTTGCGAACACGGAGTAATTAAGGTTCTTAAAGCGAAAAAAGCCGATTTTTGCGGCGCGGCGGGAGAAATTCTTTTTGCCGACAACAAGAAAGGATTTGTTATAGGGTGTGACGACGGCAGCGTGGAAATTTTGAAAATAAAACCCGAAAACGGCAAAGAAATGGACGCTAAGGCGTATCTTCTCGGCAAGAAACTGACGGTGGGGAGTAAGATAAGTGAATAACCGTTCTTTACAGGACAGCTATAATATACTACTGCGTATTTACCGCGACGGAGCTTTCGCCAACGAAGAAATGAAATCCGTCACGAGTAAACGCACGGCAAAAATAGTATACGGCGTACTCGACAAGCATTACGAACTTAATTATATCGTCGATTCGCTTGCCGACAGCGTAAAACCGGTAATAAAACCTTTGCTTCTCGCAGGGGCGTATTCCCTTGTATTTATGGATACGCCGCTTAACGTAGTGCTTAACGAAACGGGCGAGATATTAGACGAAGCGGGCAAAAGCGGAGTCAAGAAGTTTTGCTACGCCGTTCTTTCCAAAATTTCGAGAAGGGAATACGAGTACCCGAAAAAAAGCGATAAAAGATATTTGGAAGTAAAATACAATCTTCCGTCTTTTCTCGTAGGAATGTTCCGTAAAGATTATCCCGACGATTACGAAAGGATAATATCTATAAGAGAAAGTCCGAAAATACATATCGTAAAGAACGTATCCGCCGACGAAAAAGAGATTTTCGCCGCCGACAGGAACGCCGAAAAAACTCTTACGGGGTATTTCGTCAACAACAATAAAGAAATAGCCTATCTTAACTATTTAGGGAAGATTACCATTATATCCTATCCGTCCTCTTTGGCTGCGGAAAGCGTGGTAAGAAAGTTCGGTAAAGGCGACGTTCTCGACGCGTGCGCCGCCCCGGGCGGAAAAAGCGTATACCTTGCGATGAAAGGACTTGACGTAGTAAGTTGCGACATATATCCGCACAGATTAGACCTTATTAAGGCTTACGCTAAAAGAATGAAAGTAAGTTTAACCACCGTTTTGCAGGACGCGACGGAATATAACGGCGATTACGAAGAGAAGTTCGACGTGGTGTTCGCCGACGTGCCGTGTAGCGGTTTAGGGGTGTTGACGAGAAGAAAAGACGTCGTTTTTAACCGTACTTACGAAGATATAGCGGCGTTAAGCGAGTTGCAGTCGAAGATTATCGACAACGTGAGCCGCTACGTCAAAAAAGACGGATTGTTAGTGTATTCCACCTGTACCGTGTTCGATATGGAAAACGGGAAAGTCATAAGAAAGTTTTTGGAAAGTCACGAAGATTTCGTCAAGCAGAAAATCGATTTACCGTACGACAACGACGGTGAAATACAGTTTTTGCCCGACGGAAAGGGTATGGAGGGATTTTATTTATGTCACCTTGCGAAAAAATAAGTTTGCAGGACCTTGATATTAAAGATTATTCCTTCGTAAAGGAATGGGGGTATCCGACGTTTAGGGCGGAGCAGATTTTTACCGCGGCGCAACTTATGAAAAGTTACGACGAGATGAACGTCCCTAAGGAGCTGAAAATTAAACTTTCCGAAAAGTTTTTCGACAGGAGCGTTGAGATTATAGAAGCGTACGTCGGGAAAGACGGCACGGAAAAGTATCTATATAAACTTAACGACGGCAACATAGTAGAGGGGGTATTTATGCCGCACTCGTACGGCAACACTCTTTGCGTGTCCACGCAGGTAGGGTGCAGAATGGGTTGTAAATTCTGCGCGTCCACTCTTAACGGATTAGTAAGGAACCTTACCGCGGGAGAAATTTTGGGAGAAGTTCTCGCCGCCAACGTTCGGCACGGCGGAAATCTTAAAAAGAGAGCAATAACAAACGTGGTCCTTATGGGCAGCGGAGAGCCGCTCGATAATTACGACGAGGTGACTAAGTTCTTACGGCTTTTGTCTGCGGAAAAAGGTCTTAATATGTCTTTAAGGAACGTTTCTTTATCCACCTGCGGACTTTGCGACAAGATAATAGAACTTGCAGACAGCGGACTTACCGTTACACTTACCATATCCTTACATTCGCCGTACGACAAACGCCGCTCGGAAATAATGCCGATTAACAATAAATATAACGTGGCGAGCGTAATAGAAGCGGCGAAGTATTATCTTAAAAAGACGGGCAGAAGAGTAATATTCGAGTATTCTCTTATAGAAGGAGAAAACTGTTCCGTCCGCGACGCGGAAAAGTTGGCTGAACTGTTACGCTCGATGCAGTGTCACGTCAATTTAATAAGGTTGAACCCCGTAAAGGAAAGAAACCTTAAAGGAGCGAATAAGGATTCCGTAAAGCAATTTTCGGATACCTTAACTCAACTCGGAATAAGCAATACTTTGCGTCGGTCGATGGGCAACGATATAGAAGGAGCCTGCGGACAGTTACGCAATAAATTTTTGGAGGAACGAAATAAAAGGACAGATAGTTAAGGCGGTCGGAGGGAAATTCGACGTAAAAATCGACGGACAAAAATACGTCGACTGCATAATACGCGGCACGGCTAAACGCGCCCGCGACGTTTTCGTAGGCGATTATTGCGAAGTAAGCGACGGGATAATAACAAAAATTTACGACAGAAAGAACGAACTTATCCGCCCGTACGTAGCTAATATAGACGCCCTTATTATTACCGTCGCGCCCGTACCCGAACCCGACTGGATATGCGTGGAAAAACTTATTCTTAACTGTCATCATCAGTCGATTACCCCCGTGGTGCTGCTTAATAAATGCGACCTTGTCGATAAAGTCACGCAGGAAAAGTTCCTTACACCGTACGAAGAGGACTTTATTACCTTCCGCGTTTCGGCGAAAAATAACGAAGGGATAGAAGAACTTAAAGAGTTTATTAAAGGAAAACTCGTGTGTTTTGCCGGGCAAAGCGCGGTTGGGAAAAGTTCTTTAATTAACGCGCTCGGGAAAAACAATCTCGAAGTGGGGGAACTCAGTAAAAAGATAGCGAGGGGAAAGAACACGACCCGTCACGTAGAAATTTACGACGTAGCCGGGGGAGAAATCGCCGATACCTGCGGTTTTTCCGTGTCGGAGCATATCGACATCAAGGCGGAAGAACTCGTATATTATTACGACGAGTTCCTTGCGTATCAGAACGAGTGTCGGTATAATAACTGTACGCACACGAACGAACCGGGGTGCGCGGTGAAAAAGGCAGTCGAAGAAAAGAAACTTAACGAAGCCCGTTATTTAAGATACGTCACTTTATATAAAGCGTTAAAGGAGAGTTGGAAAAAGAAATATGACTAAACGTGAGATAATAGTTGCGCCGTCTATATTAAGCGGCGATTTTGCGAACATGGGACACAGCGTAAAACAGCTTGAAGAATGGGGCGGCGATTACGTTCATTGCGACGTTATGGACGGAGTCTACGTCAACAACATTACTTTCGGTATGCCGATGATAGCGGCGTTAAGGAAGATTACCGACAAGACTCTCGACGTTCACCTTATGATTACCGAACCGGAAAAGTACGTCGAAAAGTTCGCCGACGCGGGGAGCGATATTATTACTTTCCATCCCGACGCAAGTAAGGACGCGAAAGGCACGCTGGCAAAAATAAAATTAAAGGGCAAAAAATGCGGATTGGTTTTTAACCCCGACGTTCCTATCGAACCGTATAAAGACTTGTTTTCGGAATGCGACGTCGTAATGATAATGACGGTTTACGCAGGCAAGGGCGGACAGAGTCTTATACCCCGTTGCATCGACAGAATAAGGGAAGTAAAGAATATTCTCGACGAAATGGGAATAGATATTCCCGTCGAAGCGGACGGCGGTATCGGCGAAAACAACGTAAAAGAAGTGACCGACGCGGGAGCTACCGTAATAGTAGCCGGCAGCAGCGTATATAAGTCGGCTAATCCGTCGCTTACTATAAGAAAACTGAAAGGGGTAACGAAATAAAAAATATTTTCATATAATGCTCCGAAACAGACAGGAGAATGTATGAAAATAATTTGTATCAAATGCCCCGAAATAATTAAAAAAATAATAAAAGTAATTAAACCTAAGACGTAAAAACAAATGACTACGAAAGAAGCTGAGAATATATATAAAAAACTTTCGACAGCGCACCCGCAAGCCGAGTGCGAATTGTCGTACAATACGCCGTTTCAGTTGCTCGTGGCGGTAATTTTGTCTGCTCAATGTACCGACGCGAGGGTAAACAAAGTCACCGAAAAAACGTTCAAGGTACTCGATACGCCGGAAAAGTATGCGACTCTAACCGAAGAAGAGCTTATTCCTTACATAAAAAGTTGCGGCTTTTTCAATAACAAAGCAAGAAACATTATCGCAATGAGTAAGGAAATAGTAGAAAAGTACGGCGGCGAAGTGCCGAAAGATTTCGATGCTCTTACCGCTCTTCCGGGAGTGGGGAGAAAGACCGCGAGCGTAGTGAGCGCGGTTGCGTTCGGGATACCGTCGGTGCCTGTGGACACGCACGTTTATAGAGTGGCGCACAGGTTGGGAATATCGGACGGAAAGACTCCTTTCGACGTGGAAAAGGATATTAAGAATATTTTTCCGTCGGAATGTTGGAACAGCCTTCACCATTATATGATATTCCACGGGCGGTACGTTTGTCACAGCAGACGACCCGACTGCGAAAATTGTACGTTGAGAGAAAATTGCAAATACTATAAGGAAGAGAGGTAAACTATGTTTTTAGACACCGTCACTATTTATTGCAAAGCCGGTAACGGCGGTAACGGCGCGGTAAGTTTCCATAGGGAAAAATACGTTGCGAAAGGCGGTCCCGACGGCGGCGACGGCGGCAAGGGCGGAAATATTTATTTCGAAGCCGACGAAGGACTGAACACCCTTATCGATTTCCGATACAATCAGCATTTCCGCGCGCAGAACGGAGCCAACGGAAGCGGCGGCAACAAGTCGGGTACGAAAGGCGAAGATATAGTAATCAAAGTGCCGAGAGGCACCGTAATTAAGGACGCGGACAGCGACGGAATACTCGCCGACGTCTTTAATTACGGCGAAAGGATACTTATATTCCAAGGCGGAAGAGGGGGCAGGGGCAACGCTCGTTTCTGTACTCCCACGAGAAGAGCCCCGTCTTTCAGCGAAAACGGCGAAAAGACCGTGGAAAGAAAGTTGAAGTTGGAATTAAAGACCATAGCCGACGTAGGTTTGGTAGGTTTTCCGAACGTAGGTAAAAGCACGCTTTTGAGCGTAATAAGCGCGGCGAGACCGAAAATAGCAAACTACCACTTTACCACCCTTTCTCCTAATCTCGGCGTAGTCAAGCACTACAACGACAGTTTCGTGGTAGCCGACATTCCCGGACTTATCGAAGGAGCTGCCGACGGATTGGGATTAGGACACGAATTTTTACGCCATATAGAAAGAGTACGGCTGATAGTTCACGTCGTGGACGTAAGCGGAAGCGAGGACAGAGACCCCGTAGAAGACTACAAGGCTATAAGAAAGGAACTTAAAAACTATTCCGAAAAACTTTACGCTCTGCCCGAAATAATCGCCGCAAACAAAGCCGATTTGTTGGAAAACGAAGAAAAACTCAACGAATTAGCCGAATATACGGGTAAAAAGGTTTATAAAATAAGCGCGGCTACGACGGAAGGGGTACAAGACCTCGTGGACGCCGTCGCGAAAGAACTTTCTTTACTCCCGCCGCTTGCTCCCATCGAATTCGAGAAACACGTTTACGAAGCGGTGGACAAGAACGCATACTTTATCGAAAAGAAAGACGGCGTCTATTACGTCACCGGCGGTTTCGTGGAAGAACTCGCTCGTTCGGCTTTCCTCGACGATAACGAGAGTTTCAGTTGGTTCCAGAAGCGTATGAGAGAAAGGGGAATTATCGACGATTTGAGAAAAATGGGCGCAACGGACGGCGACACCGTGTGCGTACTCGACCTTGAATTTGAATTTATGGACTAAGGAGAAAATATTATGTTAGACAGCAAAACGAGAAAATTTTTAAGCGGAAAAGGACAGATTCTTACCCCGATTTTTCAGGTGGGGAAGAACGCTCTCGACGGCGTCATCACGAAAGAAATCAACGACGCGTTGGAGGCTCGCGAACTTATAAAAATATCCGTATTGAAAAACTGTGATTTTACCGCGAGAGAAATACTCGACGAGCTTTGCGAAGACTTATCGGCAGACCCCGTAAGCTGCGTAGGGAACAAAATAGTTTTATACAGGCGTAGTTCCCGCAAGGACGTAAAGCACGTTCTTTAATAGGTTTCGCCCTTAATGTAGCAGAATATCGAAAGGGATAAAGTAATTACCGCAAAGACAAGGTAATAAATTTTCAGCGGCGTGAAAAGGCATCCGAACACGAGTCCCACGCCCGAGATAAGAAAATATTTCGCTTTTTCTTTCGATATTATACCGTTAATAAGTTCTCGGAAAAACTGTTTCGAGAACTTTTTTTTCGTCTTTACTTTCGGCTTTTCGGGCAGGGCGAATTTATTTTCGAGATTACGACTTACCAAAAAATCGCGGACGGCTTTCGTGGGTAAAAATTTGAAATTAAGGGGCAAACCGCGGGCGAAAAGGAGTAATTCACGCGTGCTTTGACGGCTAAGAACGATACAGTCGTTTACGCCGTTATCTTTGCAGGTTCGGAAAAACTTGGCTATATCGTCTTTCGACGTAGGAAAGAATTTGTAGTTAGGGAAAACCATTATTTTTTTGCCGTTTTTATCGTAAGAAAAGCAAAAATCGCTTATTTTTTTAGTCGTTTCGGGCGGCAGAGCGGAAATAAAAAGTTCGGTTTGAGCAGTAATTCCGATAAAGGATAATCCGTCCTCGGTTTTGCTTACGGAGATTTTTTTCGTCTTTTTGTAGCAGTTGGCTATTTTAAGAAAAGATACGCAGACGGTTACGGTCAGAAGAAAGGCTATTATAGCCGCCGCCACTACGTTTTTCGCGGCGACGTATGATATAGCGAATATGATTAAGAAAAGGTTTACGGAGATAATTATTTTATCGGTTTTTTTCATTGTCGATACTATTTTTGCCGCAAAGAAAGGAATATAAACTTGTAAGAGAGTAAAAAAGGTGGTATCATATAATTATGAAAACAGCAATATTCGGGGGAGCGTTCGACCCTTTTCATAAAGAACACAAAAGCATTATCGTAAACGCTCAAAAAAGTCTGTCGCTCGACAGAGTGGTAGTCGTGCCGAGCTTTTTGCCGCCGCATAAAGACCATCTTTGCAGTCCGTACGAAGTAAGGAGAGAAATGGTAAAAGCCGGCGTGAGCGACCTACCGTACGTTAT
Organism: uncultured Eubacteriales bacterium; assembly: GCA_902766965.1. GTDB lineage: Bacteria > Bacillota > Clostridia > Christensenellales > DTU072 > CAG-1782. The sequence goes on from CACXFJ010000074.1 coordinate 12,504, forward strand.
TATCGACGATATAGAAAAAGAACGGGGGGAAGTCAACCCTACGTCCGTTACTTTGCCTATTCTGAAAGAAAAATATCCGTCGGACGAATTCTTCTTTATCATGGGCGGCGACAGCGTCAAGAACTTTCACAGTTGGATAAATCCGCAAAAAATCGCCGACGAGGCTATCCTCGCCGTGGTGGAACGGAGCGGTTGCGGCGACTTCGACATAGACGTAAAATCGCTTGTCGATACGTACGGAGCGAAAGTAATTAAAATCCCGTATGTGGGGAAAAGGGTATCCAGTTCCGTCGTTAAGGCTACCGTAGAATTAGGTTTTGAGTCTAACGATATATCCGACGAAGTGCGGAGGATTATCGATGAACACGGGTTGTACAGGAAGTTCGGGACTATAATAGAAAAGCTGAAAGCCGATATTCCCGAAAAGACTTTTATTCACTGTTCCTCTACGGCCATATACGGAGAGAACTTCGCGGGAGAAAACAAACTTACTTACGAAGAAGTGTTTTTAGCGTGTATCTTACACGACTGCGCGAAGCATATTAAAGTAGAGATGGAGGGAGTACCCGCGCCGGTCGTGCATCAGTTTACGGGGGCGGAAAGGGCGAGAGACTTTTACGGCGTAACAGACGAAAGGATATTGAGCGCGATAAGATACCACACTTCGGGCAAACCCGATATGACTAAACTGGAAAAAATAACTTTCAGCGCGGATATGTTGGAGCCGAACAGGAATTTCGACGGCGTGGAAAAACTTCGGGCAATTATGGACGAGGACTTCGAAAAGGGTTTCGTAGCCTGCGTGAACGCGACTTATACGCATCTTCTTAATAAGGGCGGCGAGATTTACCCCTTGACGAGAGAGTGCGCGGAATATTACAATAAATAACGAGATTCGGCGGTTAAATTAAAAAAGTACGAATAAGCGACTTTTGAGAACGTCGCGTAACGAATAGCAAACAATAAGGAGAAATATTTATGGATTCGAAAGAAATAAAAGATTTGGTAGTGTCGCTTTTGCAGGAGAAGAAAGCGGTGGATATAACGGTAATCGACGTAGAAAATCAGTCTTCCGTCACCGACTTTTTCGTGATAGCCACGGGCAGAAGCACTACGCAGGTAAAATCACTCGTCGATTTTCTCGACGAAAAGGGAGAAGAAAAAGGTCTTACTGCTTACCGTCGCGACGGCGTACGCGAAGCGAGATGGGTAGTCCTCGACTACGGCTCGGTAATAGTACACGTATTCAACGACGCTACCCGCGATTTTTACAATCTCGAAAAACTTTGGGGTAACGGCGAAAATATCGAAAGAATAGACTGATTTTTCGGGTGAAAAATGAAAGTATTGCTTATTAACGGAAGTTCGAGAAAGAACGGTTGCACGTTTACCGCTCTCACCGAGGTGGCGAAAACGTTAAATTCCGAAGGGATAAAAACCGAAATTCTGCAAGTAGGGGCTAATCCCGTAAGAGACTGCATAGGTTGCGGCGGATGCAAGGGCAAAAACAAATGCGTATTCGACGACGATATGGTAAACGAGTGGACGGAAAAGGCTAAGTCGGCAGACGGTTTCGTATTCGGCACGCCCGTCTATTACGCCCACCCGTCGGGCAGAATATTGAGCGTTCTGGACAGAATGTTCTATTCAGCGGGAGAATATTTCAGTCATAAACCCGCGGCGGTAATAGCTTCGGCACGCCGCGCCGGCACGACCGCTTCTCTCGACGCGATAGCAAAGTATTGCGGAATAAAAGAAATGCCCGTCGTATCGTCCACTTATTGGAATATGGTTCACGGCAACACTCCCGAAGAAATCGTAAAAGACCTCGAAGGTATGCAGACCATGCGCAATATAGGGATAAACATGGCGTGGCTTCTTAAATGTATCGACGCAGGAAAAAAATCGGGCGTGGACGCACCCGTCACGGAAAAGAAAGATAAAACGAATTTTATAAGATAAATTATATTATAATTATACAAAGAGGAGAAATAAAAAAATGAAAAAGAGAAGCGTATTCAGCGTCATACTTTTGACGATAGTCACTTGCGGAATTTACGGAATATACTGGTTTATTGCCGTAACGAACGAAATAGAAAACGACCTTGCCGACAGGAGCGACGGTTGTTGCAGCAGCGGTATTTCGGCGTTTTTACTCACGTTGGTTACTTGCGGAATTTACGGTTTGTACTGGTGGTATAAAGAAGCGAAAAGAGTTGCTTTCCTCGGAGAAATCCGCGGAGCGAGAATAGCCGACAATTCGGTAGCGTATCTCGTGCTGTCGCTGTTCGGGTTCGGGATAGTGTCCACCGCTCTTATGCAGAACGATATGAATACGATTGCAGATGCGGAAGAACGCGGAAATATCGCCGAATAACGGTATAAAAACGAAAAGAATAAAGAGGATAAGTCTTATTGCAGGGCTTATCCTTTTTGCGTTATATTGCCTGCTTGCGACTAAGTTTTTGGGTTCGGCGTGTCCCGTTTACCTTATTTTCGGTATTCCCTGCCCCGGGTGCGGAATGACGAGAGCGTGGATAAGTCTTTTTAGCGGCGATATAGCAAAGGCTTTTTATTATCACCCCGCGTTCTTTGCGGCGGCAATTATCGCCGTATGCGTAATTTTGTGCGTAATAAAACCTAAACTTAAAAAAAGCAAAGCTATTGCCGGGATATATATAGTTTTGAGCGTTGCGTTTTTAACTGCGTATATTTACCGTATGATAGTATTTTTTCCGAACGAAGAGCCGATAAATTATAACGAAAATTCGCTTTTGGCGTGGATAATAAGGGCGTTTTCACGTTAGACTGAACGGAGATAAACGGCTGTGAAAGCGGAAATTTATATAAGTTCGATTTTTGCGGAGCGAGGCGGACGGTATGCGAAAGAGTTGACTTTTAGGAAAAGTATGGTAATATATTTTTCGGAGGAACGATGAGATTAGTTATTGTTGGCGCCGGCAAAGTAGGCACGACGCTTATAGAAAAGTTATCCAAAGAAAAACACGACGTAATTATCGTGGACGTCGACGACGAAAAAGTAGAAAGACTCGTCAATAAATACGATATAAGAGGTATCGCGGGAGGCGGTTGCGACAGGAGTGTATTGCAAGAAGCCGAAGTGAGCAAAGCCGACTTTTTTATTGCCTGCACGTCCCGTGACGAACTTAATATACTCAGCTGTATGCTCGCAAAAAAGATGGGGGCTAAATATTCCGTAGCGAGAGTCCGCGATCCGGAATTTTATTCGGAAGAAGACTATATGAGTAAGGAATTCAGTATAGATATGCCCTTTAATCCGGAACTTCGTACCGCGGAAGAAATAGCGCAGATACTTAAATTCCCGTCCGCCGTCAATATAGAGACGTTCGCAGACGGCAGCGTGGTTATGATAGAGTTGCTCATAAAAAAAGGCAATCCGATTATAGATAAAAGCGTAGTCGACATAATAAAAGAATACGAAGTAAAACTATTGTTCAGTATGGTGGAACGCGACGGAAAAGTCTTTATTCCGAGGGGCGATTTCGTCATAAAAGAAGGGGATAGAATTCATATTACCGCGACCGAGCAGGAGATAGCCGCGTTCAGCAAAGATATGCAAATGTACAAAAAACGCGCTAAATCGGTCTTTATCGTCGGCGGAGGAAAGATAGCGTATTATCTTGCGAAAAACCTTATCGAATCCCGCGTGAACGTAACCATAATAGACATAGACGAGGAGCGTTGCCGCGAGCTTAGCGAAAAATTGCCGGAAGCCACTATTTTGTGCGGAGACGGAACCGATCAGGACGTACTTAGCGAAGAAGGAATAGCGAAATGCGACGCCTGCGTAGCTCTTACCGGTATGGACGAAGAGAACGTAATCATAGCTCTTTACGCCGCGTCAAAAAAAGTAGCTAAGGTGGTATCAAAAGTAGATAGAGCCACCGTCGCGCAGATGGTAAGGAATTTAGGGCTCGATACGGTGGTTTCGCCGAGGAACGTAATAGCAAACAAAATTTTACGGTTCGTCAGAAGTCGCAGAGAGGGCGGAGACGGCAGTATCAACCGTCTGTATAATATTCTCGACAAGGCGGAAGCGTTGGAATTTATCGCTACCGCCGAATGTAAGTTCCTGAATATTCCCCTTAAAGACCTGAAGATAAAAAATAATTATCTCGTAAACGGAATAGTAAGGAATAAAGAGTACATTATACCTACCGGCGACAGCTATATCGCGGAGGGCGACGCCGTGCTTATAGTCACCACCGATAAGAACGTAACCGACCTGAACAGATTGATTAAATAGTATGAATTATAAATTAGTATTCAACGTATTGGGAAAAATAATGGTATTGGAAGCAATACTTTTGTGTATCCCTTTGATATTGAGCCTTTCGTACGGAGAGAATATCTATTTGGCGTACGTCATTCCCATAGTCTGTCTATTGGCGGTAGGCATACCGTCGTTTATTTTTAAGCCGAAAGACGCTTCGATTTACGCAAGAGAGGGGTTCGTTTCGGTATCCTTCGCCTGGCTTATTATGTCGCTTGCGGGGGCGTTGCCGTTCGTCATCGGCAAGGCTATTCCTAATTATATCGACGCTTTGTTCGAGACCGTTTCGGGCTTTACCACTACCGGTGCCTCAGTCCTTTCGGATATAGAATCGCTACCGAAAAGCATACTCTTCTGGCGTTCGTTTACCCACTGGATAGGCGGTATGGGGGTGCTTGTGTTCGTCCTCGCCATTCTTCCCGACGACAACGCAGGCAGTATGCACGTTTTCCGCGCGGAGTCGACCGGACCCACCGTAGGCAAACTCGTATCGAAAATGCGTGTCACCGCGCGTATCCTTTACGCAATTTATATCGTAATGACGATGGTGGAAGTCGTATGCTTATTGTGCGGAAAAATGTCGGTGTTCGACAGTTTCGTCACCGCTTTCGCTACTGCGGGAACGGGCGGTTTTTCGGTAAAAAACAGCAGTATAGCGGCGTATAACAGCGTGTATATAGAAATGGTAATCGCCGTGTTTATGATGCTTTTCGGCGTTAGTTTTAATATTTATTACCTCATTATTATCGGCAATTTCGCAAAAGCGTTCAAGAGCGAAGAGTTGAGAGTTTATATAGGAATTATGCTCACGGCGACTATGCTTATCGCAGTAAATATTCTTCGGGTGTACGGTAATTTCGGACAAGCCGTCAGATACTCCTTCTTCCAAGTGAGTTCCGTTATGACCTCGACAGGATTTATCACCGCCGATTACGAAAAATGGCCCGCTCTGTCGCAAGCTATCATTATGTTCCTTATGGTCGTAGGCGCGTGCGCAGGTTCTACGGGCGGCGGAATCAAGGTGGCAAGACTCGTTATTTTATGTAAATCGGGAGTAGGCGGCGTGAGAAAACTCGTCAAACCGAGAACGATAGTCGCTACGAAGTTCGAAGGAGAAACGTTAAGCGACGACACGATAAACAACGTAAGATTATTCTTCGTCTTTTTCGTAGGATTGCTTATCACTTCGACTTTGCTCGTTTCTATCGACGGAAACGGCACGTTTTTAGCGAATTTTTCGGCGAGTTTGACTTGTATTAACAACATAGGACCGGGGTTCGACCAGGTCGGACCTACGGGCAATTTCGGCGGATATTCCGCTTTTTCAAAACTTATATTCTGCTTCGATATGCTCGCCGGCAGATTGGAAATCTTCCCGATAATAACTTTGTTCAGTTCCGCAACGTGGAGAAAACATTAAAATTTAATAAAAAAATCAATACAAAAACGAAAAAGCGTCTTGAAATTCAAGGCGTTTTTTGTTAATATAATAACAGTATATATATTATAATAAAAAGGAGTTTTGTAAAATGGGAGAATACAGCAAATTTATATCGGAAACAAGACGCGCGGTACCTACGCCTAAAAGCATAGTAAAACCCGACGGCAGTTGCGAATTCGGTACGTTCGACAAAGAGTTCGAAGAAATGGATTTTATCAAACTTAATCATCCTACCGCTTTGCCGCAGTGCTTTAACAGGTTAAAACTTACTTTGTGGCAAGCCACCGAAGTTCATCTAAAAAACGGGGTTCTGCTTGCAGTCGTTTGCGATATGGGCATATTCGGAAAGACGTTCAACGTTTTTTACGACAAACGCACGCATAACGTTTACAGTTGGGACACGAACCTTAAAAGTAAAGACACGATAATCGCGCCTAACCTTATAAACGGAGCTGTTTCCGAAGCGCACACTCCCGTAAGTTTCGTAAAATACGTCAATAACTTCCAGGACGGAAGATGCGACATATCGGGCAAACACGAAGGAAAGTGTTTAATAACCGTACCTAACGAAAACAAAGCCGCAGCAAAATCCATTAAGGAAAACTACGGCGAAGGTACGATAGAATACGAGTTTTCGTTAAAGAGATTAAGTTTGCCTTGCGTAGCGAGCATACCTTTCTCGACCACTCGTCCGCGTCCTTTGTACAGCCAGAAAGACTTTTTCAAGGCGGAAGGCAGGCTTGTAATCAACGGCGAAGAAATGCTTTCCGACGGCGACACCGTAGCTATCGTAGACGATCACAGAGGATACTACCCGAGACGCGCTCACTACGATTGGGTCACCACTATGGGTAAATGCAATATAAACGGCGAAGAAAAATTCCTCGCTTTCAACCTTACCCGTAACCAGTCCGTAGACCAGGATAAATATAACGAAAATATCCTTTGGCTCGAAGGAAAAACCAGCATATTGCCCCCGGTGACGTTCACCAGAACCGTCGAATCCAAAGACTTCAAGAACTATTCCGAATGGATAGTAAAAGACGAATACGATATGGTCAATCTCAAATTCAAAGTCTACGGTATGAATCCGATGATTATGCACGCATTAGTCGTAAACATCGATTACTACATAACCTACGGAGAACTCGAAGGCTATATAAGAGACGAAGACGGCAACAAGTACGTCCTCGACGGTATGCTCGGAATGGGCGAAGACAAGACGCTCTTATTGTAAAATTATATCTGTAATTACCGAAACCGCCCTTTACGGGCGGTTTCTTCTAAATTAAGAACCGCTTTACTTTGCGGTTAGGAACGTAAAAGGAAATATGGGCAGATTATTTAATAAAATAGTACGTAAAGTGACGAGCCTTGTTACCGGCGAACTCTCGCAGGAACTTAACGGCGGATTGGGCGAGGGGAAATGCGTCGTAGACGGGATCGGCGAAAAAATAAGACAAGCCGCGGCAGAAGGCTGCGTGTTACTTAAAAACAACGGCGTTCTTCCTCTGAAAAATAAAAAAATATCCGTGTTCGGTAGATGTCAACACGACTACTTTTTTGTCGGATACGGTAGCGGTGGCGACGTAAAAGCACCGTATAAGGTGAATTTATACGACGGATTGAAAAACGGCGGGGTAGAAATTAACGAAGAAGTTTCGGCGGAATATAAGCGTTGGGCGGCGCAACCGAAAAACGTAGCAGACGAGGGTTTTTGGGGACACTGGCCATATTCTTTTCCCGAAATGCCCTTAAAGGAAGAGTTCGTTTCCGCCGCCGCGAATAATTCCGATATTGCGGTAGTAGTTATCGGTCGAGCCGCAGGCGAAGACAGAGAAAACAAGCTAAAAAAGGGCAGTTACTATCTTACCGATAAAGAAAACGATATGCTCCGTAAAGTAACGTCGGCTTTCAGAAAAACCGTAGTTATTTTGGACGTAGGCAACGTAATCGACTTCTCCTGGGTAAAGGAATACGGCAAGAAAATAAGCGCGATTTTGCTTGTTTGGCAGGGCGGTATGGAAAGCGGCAACGCTATCTGCGACGTGCTTACCGGTAAAGTCAATCCTTGCGGCAAACTCACCGACACCATCGCCGAAAAATACGAAGATTATCCATCCTCGCCGTATTTCGGCAACAGAAAAAAGAATTGTTACGTCGAGGATATTTTCGTAGGGTACAGGTACTTCGAAACGTTCGCTAAGGAAAAAGTTTTGTTCCCGTTCGGATACGGATTAAGTTATACCGACTTTAACGTAAGAAGCGTTGATTTTAACGCCGACGATAAAAATATTGAAAGCAGTTTTGTTGTAAAAAATATAGGTAAGTGTAGCGGCAGCTACGTATTAGAGCTATATTGCAGACAGCCGCAAGGCAAGCTCGGCAAGGCGGAGAGAGTGCTTGCAGGCTTTGAAAAGACCAAAGTTCTCGAACCGGGCGAAGAGGAGACGATTACTATATACGTGCCTGCCGAATATATAGCTTCTTACGACGATACGGGGAAGAGCGGCTACGAACACTCTTACGTTTTGGAAAAAGGAAAATACGAATTCCTCTTCGGAGACAGCTGTCGCTGTACCGAAATCGCCGGCGAATATTTCGTCGAAAATACCTTTGCCGTAAGAAAGACCGAAAAGATTTTACCGATAAATCCGAACGACGCATATTTCCGAATGGTCAATGAAAACGGTAGCTTGTGCTACGAACAAGTGCCTATTTACAGTCCAGACTTAAAAGAAAGAATATTGCGTGATTTGCCCGAAGAGGAAAATACGTCGGCAGACGGAGAATACAGGCTTTCCGACGTGGCGGACGGAAAAATCACGCTTGAAAAATTCATATCCACGCTTAACGATAAAGAACTCGAATGTCTTACCCGCGGAGAAGGGGCGATGAACAGCCCTTACGGCACGGCAGGCAATGCGGGAGCTTTCGGCGGAACAATGCAATCATTGACGCAAAAAGGTATTCCGCCGATTATTACCACCGACGGACCCGCGGGAATAAGGCTAAAGAAAACTTGCGCGCTTTTGCCGTGCGGTACGTCTTTGGCGTGTACTTGGAATAAAGAGCTGATTAAAGAACTCTTTTCTTTGCTTGCCGAAGAGATGAAGCATTACGGCAGCGACGTTATTTTATCGCCCGGTATGAACGTACATCGCAATCCTTTGTGCGGTCGTAATTTCGAATACTATTCCGAAGACCCCGTTATTAGCGGTATTATAGCAAAATATGCGATTATCGGCATCCAAAGCAACGGAAAATCGGCTTGTCCTAAACATTTTGCGTGTAACAATCAGGAAACAAACCGCCAAAGGAACGATTCCGTCGTGTCGGAAAGAGCATTAAGAGAAATCTATTTACGCGGGTTCGAAATAGTTGTTAGGGAAGCAAAACCGAATACGATTATGACTTCGTACAACAAAATCAACGGCGTATGGAGTCATTACAATTACGACTTGTGTACGACGGTTTTGCGAAACGAATGGGGGTTTGACGGAGTGGTTATGACCGACTGGTGGATGCAGTACGCATCCTCTCCGGAGTTCCCGAAGATAAAAAGCAACGGATACAGAGTTCGCTCGCAAGTAGATGTTCTTATGCCGGGCGTAAAGCGGCTCGCGAAAAAAACCGCTGACAAAGACGACGGAACGCTTACGGAAAGTTTAGGAAAGGAAGGCGGAATTACTTACGGCGAAATTAAGAGAAGCGTAAAAAACGTCCTTAACTTTATTATAAAAACGAAGTTTATCAAAAAATAAAGTCGTTGAGTTTTGCGAAAAAACACTAAAAGATAAGCCCGAAAGATATATACTTCCGGGCTTAATTTTATTTTCCGTAAAAATTATTTAATTTCGAAAGCGAATTTCGTTTTCGTAGAGAGCGGTTTGTCCTTTGTTATTATTATCGAGGGGAAAGTTTTTACGTTGCAGGCGTTGGGGTAGCCTTGCGTTTCCATACAAAAAGTCGACTGATATCCGAAATCCTTTTTGCCGTGGATGGAGCCGTCGAGAAAGTTCCCCGTGTACAGTTGCAAACAAGGTCTGTCGGTGAAGACCGTCATCATTATTCCGCTTTTTTCGGAATAGGCGTATGCGGCGGGTTTATCGTTAGTTTTTTCCAAAATATAGTTGAAATCGTAGCCGTTGCGGGCGATTTTAAGAAGCGGATGGTCTATTCCCGTGTCGCGACCGATGGTTTTCGGCGAGGAAAAGTCGAAGGGAGTGTCTTTTATATCGAGAATTTTTCCCGTTGCGATAAGTTCTTCGTCCGATTCCGTCATGAGGTGCGAATTTATGAACACTATGTGTTCGCGCGCCGTTTCGAAATCGCCGTCAAGGTTGAAATAGGCGTGGTTGGTAAGGTTGCAGGGGGTGTCTAAGTCGGTTTCGGCAAAGTATTCGATACCCAACGTGTTTTCGTTCAACGTATACGTGACCGTCACTTTCATATTCCCCGGGAAATTTTCTTCGCCGTCGGGGGAGAAGTAACTCAGAACGAGCGTAGGCACGCCGTTAATTATCGAACAGTTTTCGCAGGTCCAAATCCTGCTGTCGAAACCTGTTTTTCCGCCGTGCAGGCAGTTTCCGTTGTCGTTCTTATACAGTTCGTAAGTCTTTCCGTTTAACGAAAAACGCGCGTTTCCGATACGATTTACCACTCTTCCTATTACCGCGTTGAAGTAAGGGTTATCGGTGCGGTATCCCTCGGGATCGTCGAATCCTGCTACCACGTCGACGGTCTTTCCGTCGCGGTCGGGGACGAAGAGTTTATGTATTCTCGCCCCGAACGTTATTATTTGTACGCTCATACCGGAATCGTTAGATAATTCGTAGGTTTCGATACCGGTCGCGCTCGTTGCTATCTTTTTTGCTTCCATTATTTTTACCTCATAAAAATTCGCTATATTCAGTATAACACATAACCGCAACGACGCAACATAGAATTTGTTTTTACTTTTTGCAAAAAAACATTGACAAATCTACCCTCTATCATTTATTATAGAAAAGCCGTGGGGGTGTAGCTCATCTGGTAGAGCGCTTGAATGGCATTCAAGAGGTAAGGGGTTCGACTCCCCTCATCTCCACCAAAACAAGCAAATACGCACCCTATATAATCGGCAATGTTGTGTTTGCAATCAATGTAAAACACCGCTTCGAGTGAG
>CACXFJ010000075.1 GCA_902766965.1 uncultured Eubacteriales bacterium
ATTAAGGGGGCATCGCTCCAAGCCCCCTTAATAAACCCCTTTCCTCATAATGTTCCCCCCTTATCCGAATTTAACGAAGTATATCTTTCTCAACAAAACTAATTACTTGAACGAACTATATTGACACAAGGATAGACTTACTCCTAATTTAACAGAGTATATCTTTCTCAACAAACAAATTACTTGAACGTACTTTATTGACGTAAGGATAGGCTAACTCCGAATTTAGCAAAGTATATCATTCTCAACAAACATATTACTTGAATATGCTTTATTAAGATATGGATAAAAATACCCATTAGGGTGGGTGGGCGGGATATACAAAAACCTATATACAGATAAAAACGGAATAGAAAACACGCCCATTCCGTCATATACATTATATCCATAACGCCGAAATCTCTGATTTTGGCAATTAACTCCGCTCCGATAGGAGTGGAAATTAACGCCCGTAAGGGCAATGCACTCCGCTCCGATAGGAGTGGAAATTAACGCCACGCAGTGGCAATAAACCAAAGCTAAATTCTCTCGATAATCGCGTTCGTTATCGCCGTCGTGGAGCAAATTATTTTACCTTCGTCGTAAAGGTCGGCGGTTCTGTATCCGTCGGAGAGAGTTTTTTCGACGGCGAGTTCGATATTTTCGGCTTCGGTTTCCATATCGAAACTGTATCTAAGCATCATTGCGGCGGAAAGTATAGTAGCGATAGGGTTGGCTACGTCGGGAGACAGGTCGGGAGCCGAGCCGTGGATAGGTTCGTATAGACCTAACAAGGTGTCGTTAGTCGACGCGGACGGAAGAAGTCCGATGCTTCCCGTGAGCATACTCGAAAGGTCGCTTAAAATATCGCCGAACATATTGCTCGTGACTATTACGTCGAATTGCGACGGGTCTTTGACAAGCTGCATAGCCGCGTTATCGACGAGCATATCGTTCACCGTTACGTCGGGATAATCGGCAGCCACTTCGTGTACGGCGTAACGCCACAGGCGAGAACTTTCCAAAACGTTGGCTTTGTCGATGCTCGTAAGTATTCCGCGGCGTTTTTGCGCAAGTTCGAAAGCTACTCTCGCTATTCTTTCTATTTCTATTTCGGAATAACATTCCGTGTCGAAACCTTCTCTGCCGAATTTGCCGTGACGAGTGCCTCTTTCGCCGAAGTAAATGCCGCCGGTAAGTTCTCTTACAATAACCATGTCGAAACCCTTATCTACTATGTCTTTCCGCAGCGGACTTCTGTCTGCTACCTGCGGAAAAAGTTTTGCCGGGCGAAGGTTAGCGTAAAGTTTAAGAGCTTTTCTTATACCGAGCAATCCCGCTTCGGGGCGGGCGTAACCCGGTAAATCGTCCCACTTCTTGCCGCCGACCGCACCTAAAAGCACGCTGTCGGAAGCAAGGCAGGTTTTTATGCTCGTTTCGGGGAGCGGTTCTCCGTACGCGTCGATAGCGTTTCCGCCCATGGGAGCGTTTTCGTAAATAAATTCGTGGTTATATTTTTCAGCCACCGCGTCGAGAACCCGTACGGCGGAATTTACTATTTCGGGTCCTATTCCGTCGCCGTGGATTAAGGCTATTTTTTTCTTCATAATTTTCTCCTTGTCAAATAAAACTATCTATATTGTTAAGCAACCCGCCTTTTTCTATTATACTGCGAATAAAGGGCGGAAAGGCATCTCCAGAAAATTTTTCTCCCGTCGTAATATCGGTTATTACTCCGCTGTCGAAATCTATATCGAGTTCGTCGCCGTCGTTTATTCTGTCGACGGCTTCGGGGCAAACAACTATGCTCAAACCTATATTTATCGCGTTGCGGTAAAATATTCTTGCAAAACTTTTGGCAATTACGGCTTTTACGCCGCAGGCTTTTATCGCAAGGGGAGCGTGTTCTCTCGACGAGCCGCAACCGAAATTTTCGCCGCCGACGATAAAATCGCCCTTTCGGACGGTTTTTGCAAAGTCCTTATCCGCGTCTTCCATGCAGTGCTCGGCAAGGTGGGAAAGAGCGGAAGAATTAAGATACCTTGCAGGAATAATTACGTCCGTGTCTATATTGTCGCCGTATTTATGAACTTTCATTTTTGCTCCTTTATATCGCTACCCATATACTTTTCGGGAGAAACGAGTTTCCCTTCGATAGCGGTCGCCGCCGCGACTAACGGGCTTGCCAAATAAACTTTACTGTCGCTTGCGCCCATTCTGCCTACGAAATTGCGATTTGTCGTGGACACGCAGACTTCTTTGCTTGCGAGTATCCCCATGTGTCCGCCCAAGCACGCTCCGCAAGTGGGAGTGGACACTACGCCGCCCGCGTTAATTATTGTTTCTACATAGCCTAACTTAACGCATTCGAGATAAACTTTCTGCGTGGCGGGGATTACTATAAGTCTCACGCCGTCGGCTATCTTGCGCCCTTTAAGGATACCGCACGCGGCGGCGATGTCGCTTAGTCTTCCGTTGGTGCAACTGCCTATATAAACCTGGTCGACTTTGATTTCTTCGTCGAAAGGTAATGTTCTCGTGTTCGACGGCAGGTTAGGGAAAGCCACGGTGGGTTTAAGGTCGGAAAGATTTATCGTAATTACCTTTTCGTAAACCGCGTCTTCGTCGCTCGAAAAAACTTCGTAATCGTAGTTTTTGTCCTTGGCGTACTCTTCGGTAACTTCGTCGAAAGGGAAAATTCCGTTCTTCGCGCCGCATTCGACAGCCATGTTGCAGATAGTGAAACGGTCGTCTATGGTAAGATACTTTATTCCGTCGCCGCCGAATTCTATCGTCTTATATAAAGCTCCGTCCACGCCGATAAGACCTATAAGGTGAAGTATCACGTCCTTGCCCGACACGTATGGGGAGGGCTTTCCGATAAGGTCGATTTTAACCTGCGACGGCACGCGGAACCAACATTTTCCCGTCGCCATACCGAGAGCCATATCGGTACTTCCTACGCCGGTAGAAAACGCCGCTATCGCTCCGTAAGTGCAGGTGTGCGAGTCGGCTCCTATTATTACGTCGCCCGGTTTGACTATTCCGAGTTCGGGCAGAAGGGCGTGTTCTACTCCCATTTTTCCCACGTCGTAGAAGTGGGTTATCGAATGTTTTTTAGCAAAGTTCCTGCACGTTGCGCATTGCTCGGCAGATTTTATATCCTTGTTCGGGGCGAAGTGGTCGAGGACTATCGCTATTTTGTCTTTATCGAAGACTTTATCTATGCCGTGACTATTCAGTTCCGCAATGGCGACGGGGCTCGTTATGTCGTTACCTAAAACCATATCGAGCTTTCCCACAATGAGGTCTCCCGTCTTTATAGCGGATTTTTCCGCCGCTTTCATAAGTAGCTTTTCGGTAATTGTGTATCCCATAAGCCTCCTTTAAGGAACCATATCGAAGAGTTTGTTGCAGCCGTTAAGGTACGCCAAAAGCGACGCTTCCACGGTGTCCGTGCTTACTCCTCTGCCGCTTACTTCGTTCCCGTCGTAAGCAAGACGTAAAGTCGCCGCGCCCATGGCGTCTTCGCCTTCCGTTATGGCGTTTACCGACCAATCGATAAGTTTGAATTCTCTTTCCGTAATAAAATTTATAGCCTTGAACGCCGCGTCGAGAGGTCCGTCGCCCGTTGCGTTCGCCGCTTTGGTTCCGTCGGGGGTGTCGAGAGTAATAGTAGCCAAAGCAGGGCCGCCTTTTAAGGTGGTTATTCCGTAATTATTCAATCGGAACAACTTCTGTACCTGCGTGGTGTTCGTGTGTGAAATTATGTATTGAATATCCTTGTTGGTGACGATTTTTTTCTTGTCGGCTATCGTCTTGAATTTTTGGAAAAGGATATTGAGTTCCTGCTCGCCCACCTCTATGCCCATGCCGGCAAGGTAGTCGGCGAAAGCGTGTTTTCCGCTGTGTTTTCCGAGGATAAGGTTGGCGTCTTCCACGATACCTATCGACGAGGGAGATATTATTTCGTAGGTGAGACGGTTGGCTAAAACCCCGTGTTGATGTATTCCGCTTTCGTGAGCGAAGGCGTTTCTTCCTACGAGCGGTTTCGTCGGAGGAAGTTTTACGCCGGTGACCGAACTTAAAAGCTGGCTCGTATTATAGATTTGTTTCGTAATTATGGAAGTGTCGGCGTCGTAGTAATCTCGTCTTGTCTTCAAAGTCATGCAGACTTCTTCCATCGAAGCGTTGCCGGCGCGTTCTCCTATACCGTTTACGGTACATTCGAGTTGTCCCGCGCCCGCCTTTATCGCCGCGAGAGAATTTGCTACTGCAAGTCCCAAATCGTTGTGACAGTGGGTCGAAAAAGTAACTTTGTCCGCGTCGGGAACGTTTTTTAACAGATACTCGAAAATTTTCGCTATCTCTTCGGGGTAGCTGTATCCCACCGTGTCGGGAATGTTTATCGTCGTCGCTCCCGCGTTCATCGCTTCGGTTACGGCTTTTACGAGGAAATTAAGGTCGCTTCTCGTTGCGTCTTCGCACGAAAACTGTATATCGGTAAAGAATTTTCTTGCATAGGACACGCTTTCTTTTATTTTAGAGAGAACCTCGTCCTCGGTCATCTTCAATTTATATTCCATGTGAATGGGACTCGTCGCGATAAAAAGGTGTATTCTCGGCGTAACGCGAGCGTTTTTCAACGCTTCGTACGCAGCGTCTATATCTTCTTTTTTGCAACGGGACAAAGTACAAACGGTTACGTTACGAGCTTCGGCGATTTCTTTTACCGAATTAAAGTCGCCTCGCGATGCCGCGGCGAAACCCGCTTCGATAATATCTACGCCGAGTTTTTCGAGTTGCGCGCTCATCTCCAACTTTTCGCTGGCGTGCATGCTGTAACCGGGCGCTTGTTCCCCGTCTCTTAAAGTCGTGTCAAGAATTTTTATTTTTCTCATTTAGTACCTGCTTGCATTAAATATTTGTTTTTATTATAATTATATGGTATAAAAGTGTCAAACCGTAGTAGCAGGTAAAATTACGGTAAAATATTATAAAACGGAGGCAGAATGCGTTTTTTAATTGCGCCGGACGGATTTAAGGGAGGAATGAGCAGTTCCGAATTTTGTTCGGCGGCTAAATACAGTCTGGAAAAAAGAGGGTACGAAACGTATTGTTTGCCCCTTACCGACGGCGGCGACGGTTTCGTAAGCACCTTTACCGATATTTTAGGGGGAGACACGCTCGTTTGCCGAGTTACCGACCCTAATTTCTTTATAAAAAACGCTCGTTACGGCGTGAAAGGCGATACCGCGATAATAGGAGCTGCGGAGTGTTGCGGACTGGCGAAAACCATGATAAAAAATCCTCTATACGCCACTTCTTACGGACTGGGAGAAGCCGTCGACCTTGCAAAAAAACTTAACAAAAAGAAAATCGTAATAGGTTTGGGCGGCAGCGCGACCAACGACGGAGGGGCGGGAGTAGTGTGCGCTCTCGGAGGCAGGTTCTTCGATAAGAACGGCGAGGAGTTTACCCCCGTAGGAAACACCCTTAAAGATATAGAAAGAATTGACCTTACCGACTTCGACGAAAAAATCGCAGGCATGGAATTTACCGTTCTTGCCGACGTAAAAAATCCGCTTTTGGGCAAAGACGGTTGCAGCTATCGCTACGCTATGCAAAAGGGAGCGAAGGAAGAAGAGCTTGCCGAACTTGAAGAAAATATGAAGCATTTCGCCGAAAAGACAGCTTTTCTTAACGTAAGTCCCGATTTTCCCGGAGCGGGAGCGGCGGGCGGCTTAGGGTATTGTTTCAATGCGTTTTTCAAGGCGGAGATAGTCTCCGGAGCGGAATACGTGTTGGACGAAAGCGGTTTCGACGAAAAACTTTCCCGTTGCGACGCGGTTATTACCGGCGAAGGGAAGTTCGACGACACGAGCTTTGAGGGAAAAATATGTTCCGCCGTTATCGACCGCGCGAAAAAAGCGGGCAAGAAAGTTTACGTTATGTGCGGTCTGAACGCGACCGACAGACGGGACGTAATAGAAATCAACGACAGGAAAGCGTCGCTTGCCGACAATATCCGTCACTCTGCGGAAAACTTGCAAAAGGTTTTGGAAAAAACGGAATTCGATTTATGAACGTAAATTATAAAGACAGCAAGAAGAGAGCCAACGGAGCTATCGTCACACTGTCGATAGGCCTCGCCGTCAACGTCGTTTTGTTCGTCACGAAACTTTTCGTCGGGCTCGCCTGCAACAGCATTTCTATCTTATCCGACGCCATCAATAATCTCGGCGACACGTTTGCTTGCTCGATAGGAATAATAAGTTTCGTCTTGCTGAAAAAACGCAGCGAGAATTTATCTTTCGGCTATGGAAGAATGGAATACGTCGCAGACTTTCTTATGGCTATTATAGTTTGTTGCGTGGGCGGCGGATTTTTATACACCGCGATAGAAAGAATGATACTTGCATATCTACTCGCGTTCAGCTGGATATATTTTGCGATAATCGCAGTTACGGCTCTCATAAAGATAGGTTTGGGGTTCTTTTATCTTATCCGTAACAAAAAGACAAACAGCGGAGTTTTGAAAGCGTCGGCTATCGACAGTTTTACCGACGCCGGCATTACCGCCATGACTTTAATGGGATACGGACTGAACAGGTATGCGAAATTGAGGATAGACGCTATATTCGGTATAGCGATAAGCGTGTTTATGTTGATTAACGGAATAAAACTTTTAGTCGATTCAATCAGGATTTTGCTCGGCGAAAAGATGAAAGAAAACGAAGTGGAGGAAATAAAGGAGATTTGCGAAAAGCAGCCTTCCGTGAAAGAAGTAAAGGGTATGAACCTTCATAAATACGGCGAAGAGTACGAAGAACTTGTTATAGACGCGGTATTTACAAAGGATGAAAACTATGATACAATATTACATACCGTCGACGAGATATCGAAAGAGATAAAAGAAAAATACGGGTATTTCCCGAAAATTTGTATTACCGGAGGTAATAATGGCAAAGAAGAACGACGTAAACAAGAAGACCAAAAAGCCTAAGGATAAAGCCAAAGGCTGGCGTATTACAGGTATAGTATTTATTTGTATTATAGCTCTGATCCTTATTTGCAGTCTTGTAGGTTGTATCGGCAACAGCGCAAACGTAAAACACATAAAGAGTTTACAGGCGGTGGCGGCAGACGATAAAGTAGAACCTTTATCCGCGCCCGTCATCGATGAAGAAACGGGTTATTGGACGTTTACCTGCGACAGAGAGTTCAAAATTCTGCAGCTTACCGACGTCCACATCGGCGGCGGTTTTCTCTCTTTAGGAAAGGACAATAAAGCTATCGACGCCGTTTACGATATGATTTCTTATACTAAACCCGACCTCGTAATAATCACCGGCGATATGGCTTATCCCGTTCCGTTTTCGAGCGGCAGTTTCAACAACCTTACGCCCACCAAAATTTTTGCTCAGCTTATGGAGCAAATGGGAATCTACTGGGCGTTCGGCTACGGCAACCACGATACCGAAGTTTATAGCTATTACGACAGAGAGGAAATAAGCGAGTATTACCTCAATTCCGGGTTAAAACGTTGCCTGTTCCAACGCGGTCCGAAGGACGTGGACGGAGAAGGGAACTACGTCATTAACGTGAAAAACAGTTCCGGAATAATCACTCAGTCTTTGTTTATTCTCGATTCTCATGCCTATTCCAAAGGATTTTTCAGAGACTACGACAACTTGCATCAAAACCAGGTCGATTGGTACGAAAGCGAAGTAAAACGCCTTACCGAAATAAACAAATCGCACGGCGCTACTGACGTAATAAAGAGCCTTATGTTCTTCCATATTCCGTTGGTTGAATACAAAACCGCGTTTGACGAATATAAAAACAACGGTTATAAAGATACCAATAACGTGAGATATCATTACGGTATAGTAGGCGAACCCAACGACCTTATAAGTTGCGGCGTAAATCAGGATAATATGTTCGAAAAGATGATAGAATTGAAAAGCACGCAGGGCGTTTTTGTCGGACACGACCATTTGAACAACTTTTCACTTGATTATAACGGCGGAAGCGGCGATTATTACGTAAGACTTACCTTTGGGTTGAGCATAGACTACCTTGCGTACTTCGGCATAGCGAAGAAAACCGCCCAGCGCGGAGGCACCGTAATAACCTTAAAACCCGATACAACGTTCGACTGTTACGGAGTAAGAATGCTCGATAAACACGAAATTCGTAAAGTAGGGGATTTCGAGAAGTAATTTTCCGTAAGGTGCTAAATTTCTGTTGCAAAAACAGAAAAAGCGTTGTATAATAAGCGAGCTATCAAAAATATGCGGACGCAAAAACCCCTTAACCGTCCGCAATACGGAGAGATGTCCGAGGGGCCGAAGGAGCACGATTGGAAATCGTGTGTACCCCAAAAGGGTACCGTGGGTTCAAATCCCACTCTCTCCGCCAAATGCAAAAAATGCACAATTTCGTGCGTTTTTTGCATTTTTAGAACATAAATGTGGGATTTGAACGGGCGGATAGACGGGCGGATAGGCGGCACAAAAGTATATAAGAAATATGCCGCCGTAATTGACAGCATAGTATGCTGTCGAACCGCCCCGGCCTGTCGGCGAGCGATAGCGAGAGTGCGAGGGAATCCCACTCTCTCCGCCATTAGTGAATAATACAACCCTGACGATAAGTTAGAGTTCGTATTATTCTTTTCTTACGAATATTTCGACATAAAAGTTGCCTTGAGAAGTCAGACTATTTATGAGTTTGGCTCTTTCTATGTCATTTTTTTACCATATACGACAAAAGAACCTTTCAAAAGATTCGATAATCCGCTGAATTACCATTGACAACTACAGATTTATCGTGTAAAATAAATTCAGACTTTATTTTACTCAAAAATTATTTGCGAGGGTTGTGTCAATGTATATAAAAAGACATCTTGAAAACGAAGTAATGAAAGCGTCGAAAAACTATCCCGTCGTTATGGTTTGCGGACAAAGACAAGTCGGAAAGTCTACCATGTTAAACCATATTAAGGAGACCGACCGAAAATACGTTACGCTTGACGATATAAATGCGCGCCGCCTTGCAGAAACCGACGTGGGTTTATTTTTTGAAACATACGGGACGAAACTGTTGATAGACGAATTTCAGCGCGTTCCGTCAATTTTAGTTGAAATAAAGCGAATTGTAGATGAAAAAGCCCTAAGCGGCGAAGATAATTCCGGTATGTTCTGGCTTACCGGCTCGCAAAAATTCAAGATGATGCAAAACGTTTCGGAATCGCTTGCCGGGCGTGTTGCCGTATTCGATATGGCGAGTCTTTCTAATGCGGAAATAGAAGGACGTGAGGCGCATTGCTTTTCGCCTGAACTTGGCGTGTTGAAAGAAATAGCAAAAACTGCAAGAAAAAAGAATATTCACGAAATTTATCAAAATATTTTCCGTGGCGGTATGCCTAAACTTGTAACCTCGGATATTGACCGCGATAGGTTTTATTCCGATTATGTCAACACGTATCTTGAAAGGGATATAAAAGACTTATCGCAAGTCGGCAAATTAAGCGAATTTTATGATTTTCTTGTTTTACTTGCCGCAAGAACGGCGCAAGAACTTAAATACGATGAGCTTGCAAAGGCGATAGGCGTATCCGCACCTACGGTTAAAAATTGGGTTAGCATACTCGAAAGGTCGGGAGTTATCGTAATTTTACGCCCTTATGCGTCCACGTTAACAAACAGGCTCGTCAAAACGCCGAAACTATATTTTATGGACACGGGACTGTGCGCATATTTATGCCGTTGGCCTACTGCTGAAACTTTAGAAAACGGTGCGATGGACGGCGCGTTTTTGGAAACTTACGTTGTATCCGAAATTATAAAAAGTTATTACAACGCGGGGAAAACGCCCGATTTGTATTACTATCGCGATATCGATAAAAAGGAAATAGACCTGCTTATCGAAAAGGGCGATAAACTTTATCCGATAGAAGTAAAAAAGGCTAAAAATCCTGCGCACGCGGATAAAAATTTCGACGTGCTGAAAGTGTTCAAGAAACAAATCGAACCCGGCATAATTTTGTGTATAAGCGACGAATTGCTCCCATATAGCAGAAACGCTTGGTTCTGTCCTATCTCGATTATATAAAAACGACTTTTCGATTTTATTGTTCAGACGATTTGCTTTCGTCTAAAAATATGTAAAGCAAGGCGAACTGCCTTGCTTTTTTAAGTTCGATTTGCGCGGATAAAATTTTAACGCATGAAGAGTGGCGACTGCGGAAAAATTCCGTGTGATGAGCGGGTGGATATTATATGCACGACGCACATTCGGGGAAGGTGGTTTTGACTTCGACGGCGCCTTGTTTGGCTTGGCAGAGGGGACATTCGGTGAATGCGGACTTGGATTTTTGTTCGTAGCCGCAGTCGGCGCACTTCCAAACTACTTCGTTATCTTTTTTGTAGAGGGTGCCGGATTTGAGTTGTTCGTAGAGTTGTTTGAAAATACCTTTGTGGGCGTTTTCGGCGACGATCAGGTTGCGGAAGAGTCCGGCTATATCGCGGAAGCCTTCTTTGTCGGCGACTTTAGCGAAGCGTTCGTAGGCTTCTATTTCGTTAGTTTCGTCTTCGGCGGCAAGGCGGAGATTGTCAAGGAAGTTCCACTTCTCGCGGAAGGGGAATCCTGCGGAGATTTCCACGTTGTCGATGGTGCCTTCGTCGGCGGTTTGAATAAAGGTGTACAACATTCTCGCGTGGGTGAATTCCTGATGGACGATTTTGCCGATTACGTCGGAGATGTCGACGTACTTTTCCTGATAGGCGTTGTAGGAGATGAATTCGTATCTCGTTCTCGCCATACATTCGCTTGCGTAAGCTCTTGCTAAATTCTTGTAAGTTTCGCTGTCTATAAGTTTCATTTTTTCCTCCTTATGCGTTTACGCTTTCTTTTATTCTACCTAAATTTATATTATCGACTTTTCTGTTTTGGAGTTCTATTACAGGGCTTTTGGTATCCTCATATCGATAATCTTTGCCGAATTCGTCGATATATTGACTTATTAAAGTGTGGCTTGCGACGGAGTTCGGATTGTTGTCGTTGACTTTACTTTGAAAGAAGAAAAATCTGCTCTTGTCGGGAATGGAATTTACGGTGGAGTAATCTTCCATGTCGCCGGTTAAGGTGACGGTGTTTTTAAGCACGTCGCGGACGTAGTCTTTTTGTTCCGAAAAGATGAGAAGGGCGGGGAATTCGCCTACGGGAATAACTTCCTGCCATTCCTTTCCGTCCACCTTTTTGAGGATTTCGGCGGCTTTGTGCAGGTGGGCGATTTCGGCAATAAGGTGCTGTTCCCACACTTTTTTGATATACGGGTCGGTTTCCGACTTGTAACAGGAATAGTAAAGGTAACACTCGGTGTATTCGTGGTTTAGCCAACATTCCGCCCACGTGTCGGTGACGTCCATTAAAGAACCGTACTGAGTGACGTGCTCTTCTTCTACCATGGCTATTTCCGCATAGAGTCTGCGGCCGAGGTCGGAAACGTAGAAACCAGCCTGGTTCATATAGTAGTTCATGGTCTGTTGTTCGGCGGCGGTGATTATCGATACGTCGAGTTTCGTAATCGGGTCGGCTTTTTTGAAATCGGTATAGCGTTTTACGTTGTCGTAAGGGTAGCGGTGATGACTTATGGTGGGTCTCCCCGGCATAATCTCGGTGTATCTTCCGACGAGTCTTTCCGCGTGGATACCTTGTTCCATATCGAGAAGGTCCGCATAGCGGTACAAGTGGTCGAAATCTTCGAGAAGGGCAAAATCGAGGGCTTTTTTGACGTGTTCGTCTTTCTCTCTTTGGGCGAGTATCGCCGTAAGGTCGACTGCCAACTGTTCGTAACTTATCGTGGTTTCCAACACGTTTTCGTTAATCGGTTTCAGGCAGGCGATACGTTTTTGCTGCTGCTGTTCCTGCGTTCTTACGACGGCGAGTTCTCTCCTTACGTCGTTGTCGGGGCAATGGCGGTGGAATTGGTGCGAATACCAGTTTGCTTCGAATTCCGTTCCGTTCATAAGGATGCAACGGACTTTTGTGTACGGATCTACTTCGTTTTTATCGTAGGATTTCGGATAAATCGACGTCCAGTCGGAAAAAAGCGAATCGATTTTTTCGGGGCGTTCGTTAAACGGGTTAAAACTCATAAAAAATCTCCTTCGGTTTGATACGGATAAGTATTGCCGTTCGAGTTGCCGTTATACCTAAAAAAACGTCTTCCGCCGAATTATTTGCGTCGAAAAAAAGTAGCGGCTTTTATGCGTTGCATTCATTATATAAATTTGTTATAATCTCAATATAATCGTGAGGTGTTATATGGCGAAAACGGTAGTAATCGGAATGAGCGGCGGTGTGGACAGCAGCGTAGCCGCCCTTCTTCTCAAAGAACGAGGGTACGACGTAATAGGGCTTTTTATGAATAATTGGAAAGAAACCGACCCTAACGGGTGTTGTACCGCGGAAGAGGACTATACCGACGTGCGTCGGGTAGCGAACCTTATCGGCATACCTTATTACACCGTCGATTTTTCGCAAAACTATTGGGATAACGTGTTCAGACTGTTCGTAGAAGAGTACAAAAAGGGCAGAACTCCTAATCCCGACGTGTTATGCAACAAGGAAATTAAATTCGGGGCGTTCAGGGAACAAGCCGCAAAAATAGGTGCGGATTACATAGCTACGGGGCATTACTGCGGCGTTAAACGCGAAAACGGAAGAACGTATCTTACGAGAGCCGTCGACGAGAACAAAGACCAAACCTATTTTCTCAATCAGGTGACGGAAGAGCAGATTTCCAACGCTATGTTCCCCTTGGAAAAAATAACGAAACCCGAAGTAAGAGCCATCGCCGAAAAGTACGGTCTTGCGACGGCTAAGAAAAAGGATTCGACGGGGATATGTTTTATCGGAGAAAGAAACTTCCGCAACTTTCTAAGTAAATACATACCGATGAAAGAGGGGGATATAATGACCCTCGACGGGAAAGTAGTCGGTCGGCATAACGGCGTGTATTACTATACCGTGGGGCAACATAAAGGGTTCGGACTCGGCGGAGTCAAGGGCGAAAACAATGCAGAACCGTGGTATATCGTCAAAAAAGACGTAAAAAACAATATATTGTACGTCAATCAAGGGGAACCGGAAGAACTTTATTCGAAAGTCCTTACCACCGAAGGCTTTAACTTCATCACAGAAGATATTGCCGACGGGAAGGAAGTCGAAGTCCGTATCCGCCATCGTCAACCGTTGCAGAAAGCAAAGTTTTTCCACACGGAAACGGGCGTGCGAGTGGAGTTTTTCGATAAGCAACGAGCCGTTGCCCCCGGGCAGTACTGCGTGGTGTACGACGGAAACGTATGCGTGGGCGGAGGAGTTATTGAATAGGAATTGTCGTTATTTTGCGATAAAATAAACAAAAATAAAATAAAAGGAGTTAGTAAAAAATGTTTGTTACGAATGATATAAAATACGTCGGCGTCAACGATCACGATATCGATTTGTTTGAGGGTATGTATGCGGTACCCGACGGAATGAGCTACAATTCTTACGTTATATGCGATGAAAAAACCGCCGTTATGGACGCGGTGGACGTCAATTTCGTCGAGGAATGGATAGATAACGTTAAGTCCGCGTTGAACGGCAAAAAGCCCGATTACCTTATAGTGCAACATATGGAACCCGACCATTCGGCGGGGATTGCCGAGTTTTTGAAAGTTTTTCCCGAAACTACCGTAGTGGGCAACGCGAAAACTTTCGTTATGGCGGAAGAGTATTTCGGAAAAGATTTTTGCAAAAACAGATTAGTGGTAAAGGACGGCGATAGTTTGTCGCTCGGAAAACACGACCTTACGTTCGTGTTCGCGCCGATGGTACATTGGCCGGAAGTAATGGTGACTTACGACAGATACGACAAGACGCTTTTTTCCGCCGACGGATTCGGCAAATTCGGAGCGTTGGACGTGGAAGCGGACTGGGCGTGCGAGGCGAGAAGATACTATTTTGGAATCGTCGGCAAGTACGGAGCGCAGGTGCAGACTTTACTTAAAAAAGCCGCCGCTCTCGATATCAAAATAATATGTCCGTTGCACGGACCGGCGTTGAGCGTCGATTTGAATTATTATTTATCCTTATACGATATATGGTCCTCTTACGGCACGGAATCGGAAGGAGTATGTATTTGTTATACCTCGGTTTACGGCAACACGAAAAAAGCCGTTTTTGCTCTCGCCGAGGCGTTGGAGAAAAACGGCTGTAAAAAGGTTGCCGTAAACGATCTCGCTCGTTGCGATATGGCGGAAGCGGTGGAAGACGCTTTCAGGTACGGCAAATTGGTGCTGGCTACGACTACCTATAACGGCGAAATATTCCCCTTTATGAGAGATTTTATTAACAACCTTACCGAAAGAAACTTCAAAAACAGAACCCTTGCGTTTATAGAAAACGGAACGTGGGCGCCGATGGCGACGAAAGTAATGAGAGGAAAGTTCGAAAACAGTAAAAACATAGTTTTTGCCGAAAATAATCTTACGATAAAGGGTTCTCTTACGGCGGAAAACGAAGAAACCATAGAAAAAATGGCAAAAGAACTGGCGTAAAACATCGGCTGAATCGAAAAAAATCGCATTAAATGGAGGTTTTTATGGAAAAAGAAAGATTTGAGTGTTCGAGCTGTTCAAAAGAACCGACGGGGAGGATAAACGTCGGGCGGTTTATAGCGAAACTCGACGAGTGTTTCAAAACCGACGATTTAGCGGAAGCGGCGAGGACGGTCGAGTATTGGGAAAACGAGGCGAGAAGTCTCAACGATACTTGCGGACTTTTATCGGTGCTTAACGAAGAAATCGGACTTTACAGGAGAATGAACGAAAAAGACAAAGCGTTGCGCACGGTTCGTCTTGCGAAAGAAATAGTGGATTTTTCCGAGAATAACGACGTTTCGAGAGCGACGGTTATGGTAAATGCCGCTACGACGTTGAAAGCCTTCGGGTATCCTGCGGAAGGACTGCCGTATTTTGACAAAGCGGAAGAAATTTATATTGACAACGGCAAAAAAGATTCTTTCGAACACGCTGCTCTTCTCAATAATAAATCCTCTTCTCTTTGCGATTTGAAAAGATACGACGAAGGTGAAAAGTGCTTAAATTACGCCATAGAGATACTGAAAAAGGAGGGTAAGCACGACGGAGAAATCGCCGTATCCTTAATAAATTTAGCCCACCTTACCTACGACAGGGACTAAAACTCTTACGAGGCGGTGGAGGCGATACTCGATAAAGCGTGGGAATATATAAATTCCGAAAATCAACCGCACGACGCAAACTACGCTTTTATAATATCGAAATGCGCTCCCTCGTTAAGGTACTTCAAGAGAGAACTCGAAGCGGAAGCGTTGGAACAGACCGCCGCCGAAATTTACGGAAATAAATAGATGAAAGGACTGGAAATATCGGAGAAATTCTTTTACGAATACGGCTTGCCGATGATAGAAAAAGAATTTTCGGAATACAAGGACAGAATTGCCGCCGGCTTAGTCGGACACGGCTCGGAATGTTTCGGATTCGACGACGAAATATCGACCGACCACGATTTCGAGCCGGGGTTTTCTCTGTGGATTACCGCAGAGGACGAGAGAAAGTTCGGGTTCAAACTGTTCAGAGCGTATTCCCGTTTACCGAAAGAGTATTTAGGACTCAAAGTCGCGGACAAAAGTCTTTTCGGCTCCGACACGAAAGGCGTACATACCATTGAGGAATTTTACTCCTTTTACACGGGGAGCGGCGACGCGCCCGAAAGCTACGAGCAGTGGCTGTCTATACCCGATTTTTACCTCGCGGAAGCGACCAACGGCAAAGTGTTTTACGATCCGTCGGGAAAATTCAGCGAAATAAGAGACAGAATAAAATACGGTTGCCCCGAGGACGTAAGACTGAAAAAACTCTCTTCCGCCGTCTTTAATGCGGCACAGGCAGGGCAGTACAACTATTTTCGGTGTCTTTCCCACGGGGAAAAGGGCGCGGCGGCGTTATCGCTCAATAAGTTTGCCGAGAGCGCTCTTCACGCCGTATTTTTGCTGAATAAATCATATATGCCGTACTATAAATGGGCTTTTCGTCAAGGAAAACTCCTGCCGAAACTTACCGAAACGGTAACGGATATAGAGAAAACCGTCGTTAATCCGTCGGACGAAAAGAGCAATAAATACCTTATCGAAAAAATAGCTTTCGCATTAGCCGAAGAGATAAGAAAACAAGGTCTTTCGGAAAGAACGGACGATTATCTCGAACCGTACGCTTATTGCATAAAGAACAATATAAAAGACGGTAATCTGAGGAACACGCCCGTGATGATGTAAAATTAAACGAGTTCGGCGTTAATTTCCGAAGCCAACGCTTCGAAATTGCGGGTATAATTTCAGAGTTGATTGCCGAAAGCAAAGACTTCGGCGTTAAGGAATAAATAAAAAGTGTCGGCGTTTTTTTGCGTTTACGGTCGGAGCGTTCAATATTAAGGAAGAGATATAAGTTGAATTTTAGTATAAATATGCCGTGCGATTTGTTTCCGCGGCGTATTTCTTGACTTGTACGCGATATTGAATGTATAATTGTTTGGTATATTTTTCAAATTCAAAAGGATGGAAACAAAATGGAAAAAACTAAAAAAAGAAACGGTTTTGCCAGCGGAATAGGTTTTATTCTTGCCGCCGCGGGTTCAGCCGTAGGTCTCGGCAACTTATGGAGCTTCCCGTACAAAACCAGCGCGAACGGCGGGGCGGCGTTCGTTTTCGTATATATTTTAAGTTCGGCGATAATAGGTTCTATCGTTATGCTTGCGGAAATTTATCTCGGTAAACGCGCGCAGGCTAATCCCGTCACCGCCTATAAGAAAGCGAATAAAGGTCTCGGTTGGTTGGGTCTTTTCGCTATAATAATACCGCTTCTCATTACCTGCTATTATTCTATTCTCGGCGGATACACGATAAAATACACGATGAATTCCTTTAATGCGAATTCGCAAATTCTCGCTTCGTTCTCGGGTAACGTGGGGGAAGTTATTCTTTATACCGCTATATTTATTATCCTTGCTCTCGTTGTTGTAATGGCGGGCGTTAAGGGCGGAATTGAAAAAGCAAGCAAGGTTCTTATGCCTGCTTTGTTTATCTTGCTCGTGGGAGTGGTAATTTATTGTTTAACCCTCGGCGCAGGCGTAAAAGACGGTCTTGCTTATTATCTTAAACCCGATTTCAGCCAGCTCGGATTCAAGGGAATACTTGCCGCGATGAGCCAGGCGTTTTTCTCCCTCTCTCTCGGAATGGGAATTATGGTCTCTTACGGCTCCTACGCAGGGAAGAATATAAAGATAGGACAATCGGTTTTTATGATTTGTCTTTTCGATACGATAGTAGCTCTTCTTGCAGGACTTGCTATCTTCCCCGCGATTTACCATTACAAAGCGATAAGCGGAGTGGACTTGAAAGTAAACGGTATAATGCTATTGTTCTCGTCCTTGCCCGTAGTCTTCGATAACCTCGGTACGATAGGTCATATAGTGTCGTTCTTCTTCTTCGGTATGGTCGCTATCGCGGCTCTTACTTCCGTAATATCTCTTATGGAAGTGGTTACGCAGTTCGTCATACAAAAGTTCAGAGTGCACAGAACGAAAGCTATTTTCGTAGTAGCAGCTATATGCTTCGCAATATCTATCCCCATAAGCATATCGTTAGGTTTTGCTATTAACGGTCAGGACAAGATGACTATCTGCGGACAGAACTGGCTCGATTTTATAGATATGGTAACGAACACCGTTCTTATGCCCGTCTGCGCGTTCGGCTCTTGCATTGCGATAGGTTGGTTTATTGATAAAAAAGCCACGGCGAACCCGCTGAAAACCTTCAAAACACTAGAAGAAGACGGCTTGTCGCTCGGTAAATTCGGCAAAATTTTTGCCGTAATGGTGAAATACGTGACGCCTGCTCTTATTCTCGTGGTCGAAATATTCGGCGTAAAGGATATAATCTTCCCCGGTAACGTATTCAGTAAAAACGGGTTGGGGATAGTAATCACAGCTTACGCCTTGCTCGCCTTAGCGGCAATAGTTTATTTCGTATGGCTTGTTAAACGCGAAACCGGTTGTAACGCCGACGAAATCGACATAGCCATCGCCGCAAACTTGGACGAATCGGATGAAGACGAAGTAGCGGAAGAACCGACGGAAAATTAATTTTCACTTCGTGGAGGTAATTGCCCTTACGGGCGTGAATTTCCACTCCTATCGGAGCGGAGTTAATTGCCAAGCCGTAGGCTCGGCGTGAATTTCCACTGCGTGGAGTTAATTGCCAAACAAGTTTGGCGTTAATATCCAAAGCTAACGCTTCGGAGTTAAGGATATAATAATTAAGGCGGAATAGGCGTGCGTTCTATTCCGTTTTTCTTTGCTTGCAAAGGAAGGTACTTTACAATCGGAAATCATCTAAAAAAAGTCAGAACTTTGCGGCTCTTAACAGTCTTTTCTGCTTTCACTATGAAAATGTGTGAGTATGCGACATAATTCGCTATTAAAATGTGTAAACGAGTGATATAATTCGCTATGAAAATGTGTTGCGACTTGACTTTGAATTGTTTGTTTGATATAATATCGACAAAGAATACGGGAGGTTTTTATGGGAACTACTTATTTAAGACGTAAAATAGACGACTTTCTTTTGAAATGGAAAGCGGACGAGAATAGAAAACCGTTAATTGTAAAAGGTTGCAGAAAAAAAAAAAAAAAAAAAAAAAAAAAAAAAAAAAAAAAAAATGCGGACTACGAAAGTTTCATCGAAATCAACTTCGTCAAAGACGAGAAGTATAAAAAAATCACCGTAGACGGATATACCGCTTCGACGATTGTAAAAAACATCTCATTATTAGACCCGTCTAAAAAATTTATCGACGGCAAAACGTTGATTTTTTTCGATGAAATAACCGAGTTCCCGGATATTGCCACGTCTTTGAAGTTTTTTAAGGAAGACGGACGTTTCGACGTGATTTGCAGCGGTTCAATGCTCGGAGTAAATTACAAAAAAATCGAAAGCAACAGCGTAGGATACAAAATAGACTACGAGATGTATTCTATGGATTTTGAAGAGTTTTTATGGGCGAA
>CACXFJ010000076.1 GCA_902766965.1 uncultured Eubacteriales bacterium
TATCCTATCCTCTCTTTATCTTTTATCGACAGCTCCGAGCTTGCCTCGGAAATTCGCTCACGGCTATGCCGTGAAATTCGCTACCGCGAAGCGGTAAAGTCGTTCGGCGTAAGCCGAAATTCGCAATAAAAAAATGGCTGTTGAAACGCAAGATTTCGACAGCCATTTTTTTTATTTACTCGCTTCGTAAGTGAGTTTCTTTTTAAGTTCGTACAGTTTGTCGCTCAAATCGACTTTGTAGGTGTGCGGATTTATAAGACGGGTATATTCTTCCCAGAACTCCGAGCGGACGAGCCGACTGTAAGCGGCTATGTCTTTAAGTTTAGGCGAAGTGTAGACCTGCTTTCCGTCGCGGAATACTTCCACCATAAGGTTACGTACGGTGTATTTTTCGAAAGTGGTACGTTTCCAGGTTTCCAACGGGTGGAAGATAGTAAGGGGTTTCGACGTGTCGATGGTTTCGTCGCGTAAACATATAAGGTCGGCTTCCGCCATTTTGTCTTCGCCGTAAATTCTGTAAGTGGTCTTTATTCCGGGATTGGTTATCTTCTCGATAGTGTCGGAAAACTTCATTTTGGGTACCCATTTTCCGTTTTCTTGCAGACAAGACAGTTTGTATACGCCGCCGAGAGCGGGGGTGAGGGAAGAAGTAATAAGCTTCGTTCCTATGCCGTACAAGTCTATTCTCGCGCCCTGTTGATGTAGGGAAGAAAGGATATATTCGTCTATGTCGCCGCTCGCGCAAATTATGCAGTCGGTGTGACCCGCGTCGTCGAGCATTTTTCTCGCTTTCTTACTGAGGTAGGCAAGGTCGCCGCTGTCGAGGCGGATTCCCTTAGGTTTAAGTCCTTTCGCTTTCATCTCGTCGAAGACTTTAATGGCGTTAGGCACGCCGCTTTTTAACGTGTCGTAGGTATCCACGAGGAGCAAAGTGTTCGTCGGATAAATTCTCGCGTATTCGCGGAATGCTTCGAGTTCCGATTCGAAACTCATTACCCAGCTGTGGGCGTGAGTGCCGGAACAAGGCACGTCGAACATCTGACAGGTAAGCACGTTGCTCGTTGAGTTGCAACCGCCTATCACGGCGGCTCTCGCGCCGTAAATGCCCGCGTCGGGACCTTGCGCTCTGCGAAGACCGAATTCCATTACGCCGGCTTTTGCTTCCTTGCAGATTTTCATAGCTTTGGTGGCTATGAGCGTCTGATGGTTTATTATGTTGAGAAGAGCTGTTTCCACAAGCTGCGCCTGAATAAGGGGCGCGGTCACGGTGAGGAGCGGTTCTCCGGGGAAGACGATTTCTCCTTCGCGGATAGCGGAAATACTTCCCGTAAACTTGAAGTCTTTCAGATAGTCGAAAAACTTTTCCGTAAACAGGTTAAGGGAGCGAAGATAGGCTATGTCTTCTTCGGAAAAATGCAGGTTATTGATATATTCGATAGCCTGTTCGAGTCCTGCGCATACGGCGTATTCCAAATGTTCTTTCTGACGGAAAAACACGTCGAAATTAGCCATAGTGTCGGCTTTACCCGTTTCGAGGTAAGCGTTCATCATAGTAAGTTGATACAAATCGGTAAGTAAAGTAAGATTTCTCATTTTTTCTTTTTGACCTTCTTTGTTTTATTTTCGTTTTTTTTCGGAACGGCGTCGGAGTATTCCGAAAGTTCGTCCGAGGTCTCTTTTATAGCGTTTTCTTGCGAAGCGGTTTCGCTAATCGTCGTTTCGTCGGCAGTAGTTTCGGCTTGTAAATTATTGTCTTTCGGCGTTTCGCGGTGAGCGTCGGTAAACAAACTGTCGGGGATACCTCCCTTGCCGTACCACACTTTTTCGCCTTTCTTCGTCTTTATTATCGCGAGAGTGACTATCGCGGCAAAACAGAGCACCGCGCCTATCGAGCAGACGAGCTGGCTCGTGTTGGGTATACCGAGTATATCCGTACTGTCGCGGAAACATTCCATTACGCTTCGTATTATGCAATA
The DNA here is from genome assembly GCA_902766965.1 of uncultured Eubacteriales bacterium. Classification (GTDB taxonomy): domain Bacteria; phylum Bacillota; class Clostridia; order Christensenellales; family DTU072; genus CAG-1782. The sequence continues at coordinate 1,977 of CACXFJ010000076.1, forward strand.
TACGCAAAGATAACTCAAAATTCCGCTGCCTTTAAGTTTCAGATGCTTTCGTATAAACAGTAAGAGAGCGAAACCTAACAAGTCGGCTATGAATTCGTAAAAGAAAGTAGCCTGATAGAAGCCGCCTTTGTTGGCGATGAACACGGCGTAGGGGAAGAACTGTAAAGAGGGATTAGTAACCGGCAAGCCGTAAAGTTCCTGATTGCAGAAGTTGCCCCAGCGACCCAAACCCTGACTTAAAATGATTACGCATACCACGCTGTCGGTAAGGTCGAGAAAGTCGACTTTTCGCCACTTACACCAGATGTATCCTCCGAGTATTCCGCACGGAGCGCCGGTAAGAATGGTAAGTCCGCCGTCCCAAACCGCTATAATGTTTACGAAACTTTGCCAGGTAAAGGGTTTTACGAGGAAAAATTCCTTAAAGTGGGCGAATACGAAACCCAACCTTGCCCCCACTATGGCGAGGGGAATGGCGATAAGGAACAGTTCCAGTAAGTCGTCGCTCTTTACTTTGACTCTTTTAGCGAGTTTTATCCCTACGAAAAGTCCTATGAGCATTGCGCAGGTAATGATTATTCCGTACCAGGCGACGTCTCGTCCGAATATTGTGAAAGCTACGCTGTCTACTTTTCCGGTCCAGTGCATTTAGTCCTCCAAAACAAGTTCGGTCGCGCCCGCGTTGCGGACGGATACTCCGAATACGGAGTCTTCTCCGAAAAACTTTTTCATATATTCGACGTAGGAATCGATATCCTTTTTCGCTACGAAAGAAATTATAGTCCCCGCAAATCCGCCGCCGTGAACTCTCGTAGCCAAAGTTTTTTCGTTGCGTTTGGCTATCGCGAGAGCGAGAGGGATAGGTTGAAGGGTATCTCCCTTAGGATAGCAGTTCTGTAAAAGGTCGTAGCTCGAATTGCCGCTTTCGGTGATAAGACGGAGGAAAGTGTCCTTATCGTCTTTTGCGAGAGCGTCGTAAGCCGAATTTACTCTGTCGTCTTCTTCAAAGAAGTGAACGGCTCTTAATATTGCTCTGCCGTCGAAATTGTTTTTAAGTTCGGGCAGACGGGAGAAAAACTCGTTTTTATCCACTTCGCGTAAAACTTTCTTGCCGAAAAAGTTAGCTACGGCGTGCATATCGCTTCTTATAGCGGCGTATTCGTCGGTAAGGTCGCAGTGGTCTCCGCCGCAGTTGATGATGACCAAGCCTACGTCGTCGAACTTCCATTCGAGGGATTTGGCTTTCGGCGCGGACGGGTCGAAAAAGTCCATAAAACTTACTCCGCCGTGCGAAGCGGTGAGCTGGTCCATAAGCCCCGACGGTTTGCCGAAATAAACGTTCTCGGCGAATTGGCTTATAATCGCCATTTCCTTAAAGTCCATCGCGTTGTCGTTGTAGAGCGCGTTGAAGATTTCGCAAAGGAGAAGTTCAAACGAAGCCGACGAGCTTACCCCCGCCCCTTTGCAGACCGTGCTGTGGATACGCGCGCGGAAAGCTCCGACTTTTCTGCCGCGGTCAAGTAATCCCTTTATTACCCCTTTAAGGATAGCCTTACTCGTGCCGAATTCCTTTTCGTCTATAATATCGTCGGATAATTTTACCGAAAAAGAAGGATAGCCTACGCTTTCTATCGTAATTTCGTCGCCGTCCGACGGTTCTACCGCCGCCGCCGCGTCCATGTCGATAGCCGAAGCTATGACGAAACCGTGGTTGTGGTCGGTGTGATTGCCGATAAATTCGGCTCTGCCGCTTGCGGAAAAGAAACGTACTTTCCCGTTCATACCTTCGGTAAGGGAAGAGTATCTTTCGGCTTCGAAATCGAATTTTTCGCCGTACAGGCGGGAACATTCCTTAATAAAGCGGGGATTATTCAACAAACATTCTTTACTTAAAGCTCTTGCCATAACAAGCACCTCTTTGATATAATAATAACTGCTTAAAAGTATATCATATCGTTATGAGCATTAGCAAGTTATTTTTTAGTTGAGAGGTATATATGGAAACTATCGGCAATTTAGTGGAAGATTTGTTGCTGTACGCGAAACAAAATCTTTATATGACGTACGAAGACTCTTTCTACGCCCGTAATCAGCTGCTCGAACTTTTCGAAGCGGAACCCGGCGACAGAAAAGGTTTCGAGAAAGAACTGAACGACGTGCTTAATCCGATGATAGAGTACGCGTTGGAAAAGGATATTATAGAAGACGGCGAACAGCTGCGGTTCGAAACCAAAATTTTGGGTTTCGTCACTCCCGCTCCCGGTTTGTTTATAAAAAACTATCTCGAAATTTACAATAAAAAAGGCTCTCGCGCCGCGACCGATTATCTGTATAATCTCTCGATAAAAAACAAGTACATAAGGCTCGAGGACATCGCAAAAAACATCTGTTGGTACGCCGACGGAGAACTCGGCAAAATCGGCATAACTATAAATTTAAGTAAGCCGGAAAAAGACGCAAAACAGGTTCTTGCCGAAAGAAACGCAAAACAGGTAAAGTATCCTAAGTGCTTATTGTGCCTCGAAAACCTCGGTTTTTGCGGTACGGTCACCCACCCCGCGAGACAGACTATACGGCAGGTCCCCGTCACCCTCAACGGAGAAAAGTGGCACATGCAGTATTCGCCGTATATGTATTATGACGAACACGTAATAGTCTTTTGCGACGAACATAGACCCATGGCGGTCACGGGCGACACCTTTATAAGACTTCTCGACTTCGTGGATATGTATCCCGATTACTTTTTGGGGAGTAACGCCGATTTACCCATAGTGGGCGGCTCTATCCTTAGTCACGATCACTATCAGGGCGGTAAAAAGGTTTTGCCGATGTTCTTTACCGAATTAAGAAAAGAATTTATTTCCACCCCCGAACTTACCGTCGGAATAAGGAACTGGTATAATTCCGTCGTTACCGTAAAGGGTACGAACAAATCTAAAGTTCTGTCCGCGGCGACGGCTTTTCTTAAAGCGTGGAGAGAATACACCGACGAATCGGTCGGGATAGAAGCGTATACGGGCGACGTTCCGCACAATACGATCACGCCGATAGCTCGCAAAGAGGGCGACGAATACGTATTAGACCTTATCTTACGTAACAACCGTTGCGACGAAACCCATCCCGACGGGATTTTCCACCCCACAAAGGATATGCACAACATAAAAAAAGAGGGAATAGGACTTATCGAAGCTATGGGTCTATTCATACTTCCCGGCAGATTGAAAAGGGAAATCAACGCCATGATACAAATTCTGAAACAGGAAAAAATAGACTTCGCCGCGTTGAACAAAGACGAAGCGTTGTCCAAGCATATCGGAATGTTGGCGCAGATTTCCGCCAAATTCGGCGCGGGAATGACTTTTGAAGAGGCTCGCGACAGACTTATAGACTACGTAAGCGAAACCTGCCTGAAAATTCTGGACTGCACCGCCGTGTTCAAACGCGACGACAAGGGCAGACCGGCGTTCAACAAATTCGTTCATAGCGTTTTGGATTAGCAATAAGTGGTATTTTTTGCTTGCGTTTCTTTCGTCTATGATATTATTTTAGCGGAGAAACAATGAAAAAACTGTCTCGTATCTTAATTTTAATATTGATGGCGTGCGTCGTTGCGGCGTGCGCTTTCGGCTGTAATAAAAATCGGGAATTCGACTCCTTTTCGGTAATCAAAGAAGAAATCACCGTAAAAATAGGAGGGAAGTTCACCCTCGCAGACTGTTTCGAAACGACCGGCAAAGGGAAAATCTATTACACGGTGGAAAACCCCGACGTAATGAGCGTGGACGGCGGTGTCCTTACGGGTTTAGCCGAGGGGGAAGGGTACGTTTACGCCGCAAGCGGACGGTACGAAGCGAGAATAAAGGTAGTAGTTTACGACGCCGATAAGGTTATCGTTAGAGTAAACGACGCCGCCTTTACTTACGACGGAGAAGTAAAAAACGTTTCGGTATCCGGCAATATCCCCAAAGACGCCACGATAAAATATTACGTCGACGGAGAAGAGTTTTTCGGTACGGCTACTCCGGGGAAATATAAAGTAAGAGCGGAAGTCGTACTTCCCGGGAACTATAAAATAAACTATCTTTCCGACACGGCTACCCTTACTATAAACAGAGCGACTATCCCTATTAACGTAAGTTTCAAGTCGGCTACGTTCGACTACGACGGGACGGAAAAGAAAATCGTTCTTACCGGCGATATTCCCGACGGAGTGAGCGTCACGATAGAAAACAACGCGGCTACCGACGCGGGAACGTACGGAGCGAAAGTTTATTTTACCGTGGACGAAAGGTATTACGAACCTATTCGCCCGATGACGGCTACTCTTACGATAAGAAAAAAAGGCTACGACGTGGACTTCACGCCGATAAACAATCCCGTTTTTACCTACGACGGCACGGAAAAAATCCCGTCGCTTACGTTGAGCGAAGGTCTTAAAGCGGAATATCGGGTCTACGACGAAAGGGGCGGAAACTATATATCCGTATCGGAATACAAAAATAAATACGCCGAACAAAAACCTTTCGTACAGAGCGGAACTTATCGTATGAAGGCAGTCTTTTCCCCGCTTGACGGATACGGAAAAAATTACGCAGTACCCGAAGCGAGAGAGTTTACGTTAAGAATAAACAAAGCGAATTTCGACAGTACTCTCGAATGGAAGACCGGCGAAAACAAGGATTACGATTTCGTCTACGACGGGAGCGGTAAGACGGTAGGTTTCGGCGAGGGGTACGACTTTGGACTTAAAGGAACGACGCACGGACTTAACGGCGAATACCCCGACGGCGCAACGGTAAAATTCCGCCTCGGAACGAACAAAATCTCTTACGACGATTTAAGCCTTATCGACGCCGGCAAGTATCTTGTCACAGCCACGTTTACTATGCCCGACGGCAGCGAACGGAACTATTTGCCCTTAGCCGATATGACTTATACGTATATAGTAAAAAAAGCCGATTACTACGGCGGATTTACTTTCGACGGAGAAAAGGAATATATCGACGGCAGTGTGGTTTACGACGGAGCGGAACATAGTTTTTCCCTCGCTTTCGACGATAAGGACAAGGGCGAAAAGTTTTTAAGCGACGTTTCCGTGACGTATTTCGTTAACGGCGTAAAGAGTTTTTCTTCCGCTTCCGTTAAGGACGCAGGCAATTACGTCTTGGAGTATAAACTTGCGTTCAGGTCCCCGAAAGAGGGAGATAAGGATGACGAAACCTATATTGCGAAACTTAAAAGAAACTACGCTTTACCGTCGGACGGCGGTTTTAACTGTAAGATTTTAAGAAAAGATTTCGACGTAAGCGAAGTTAAACTCGTAGCCGGAGAGTACGTTTACGACGGTACGGAGCGGCTCGTCACGGTGACGGGACTTTACGATAATCTCGCCGTGAGGTTTGATAAAAACGGCTTTGTCGACGCGGGGAGTTATTCGGTCAAGGCGTACTTCGACGTAACCGACGATTTAGCCGGCAACTATCGCTTTTTAAGAAAGGGCGAGGAAGTGACTTTCCTCTCCGCGACTTTATTTATAGATAAGGCGAGAATAGCCGAAGAGGAAGTAGGAATACCTACCGTAACGGGCGGCGAGTACGACTCCGACAAGACCCTTGCAAATTATCCTTTGCCCCTTCTTTATCGGTGGAACAATCCGTCGGCTACCCCTACCTGCGACGTGACTTTGTACAGAGCATATTATAATAAGGACGAAAATAATTACTACGACACGGCTATTTACGTTCCGCTTACGATAACGAAAAAAGAAATATCTCTATCCGATATTACGATAGAAAGCCGTTTTCTTCCCTACACGGGCAAGGCGGTGTACCCTGTCGTCACGGGTAGCGACGCGCTTACGGTGACGGCGGACTGCGATACCGACGCGACGACTATCGGAAAACATACTTTCACGAACGTGGCGGTAACCCTTACCGACGATAAAAACTATATTCTTACGGGCGAAAAGGTCTTCGCAGACGTCGATATTTACGTTTACGACGGCAATTTATACCTTTACGACGGAATGCGACTTATGAAGTACAGAGGACTTGAAAGCGAAGTATCCGTTCCCGACGGCACGAGGAATATTTACGACGGAGCTTTCGCCGGAAAAGATAAAATCACGAGCTTAACGTTGCCGTCGAGCGTGGAGAACCTTTCCGCAGGGGCGTTGAGGGGAATGAACGGACTAAATAAACTTACGTTGCCTTATCTCGGACGTACGCCGGCGTCGAACGGAAAACTAACCGACGTGTTCGGAACCGCTCTTCCCGAAAGTTTACGTTACGTCACTATTACGAATATGACCGTCGTACCCGACGGAGCTTTCCGCGACTGCGTTAATATAAGGAAAATCGAATTTACGCAAAAGGTGGACGAAGTGGGGAGCGAAGCGTTCTACAACTGCCGTTCGCTTGCGGAAGCCGATTATAAACACGCCGCTACGATAGGCAAGTACGCTTTTTACGGTTGTAAAGGATTGACTAAACTATTTTTACCGATAATTTCGGGCGAAAGCGACGGGAAAGTAACCTATCTTTTCGGCACCGATTCGGGGGATAACTCGTATAAGACTTACTCGTTATCGGAGTTCGATTTGACGAGCGGAAGTTTCGATAAAGTCGAGTCCTACGCCTTTTCCGGGCTTACCACGCTTACCGAAATCCGCTTGCCCGATACCGTGACCGAGTTCGGGTACGGAGCCTTTTCCGACATACAGGCGAAGATTTATTACGAAGCCGCGTTATCGGCTGTCACGGCAGGCATGTACGCCGGGTATAAAGGAGTGTCGGTAAAAATATCGGATACCGTTACGAAGATAGGAAGCGAAGCCTTCAAGGACGCCTCTTACCTTACCGAAATAGTTCTTCCCGCCGCGGTAACGGATATAGAAGAGTACGCTTTCAGAAACGTCAAGGCAAAAATTACCTTTGCCGGCAAAAACGTTACCCTTTTCAAAAACCGCGTTTTCTTCGGCTACGCGGGCGAAACGGTGAATATCCCGTCGTCGGTCGTTACGGTGGAAAGTTTCGCTTTCAAAGAGGCGAAAATAAAGAAAATAACCGTACCAAACACGATAGAAAACTTCGGGAATAACGTTTTCGACGGTTGCGCAGCCCTTACGGAAGTAAATTATAACCTTTCCGTACTGCCGTCGGCTACGTTTAATAACTGCGTTTCGTTAAAGTCCGCGACTATCTCCGACCTAACGGAAATCGGTAGCAACGCCTTTTACGGGTGTGTAAGTATGACGGATATATCCTTACCGAAGTCGCTTACCTCTATATCCGACGGAGCGTTTTACGCTTGCGACTCGTTGCGTACCGTGGTGTTCGGGTGCGAAAACATACCGACTTTCGGGAAAAATATCTTCGGCTCGAACGTAAAAATCTCGGCGTATATAAAGAAAGAACTCGTCGTAGACCTGACGAATATCCTTACCGTAGCGTATCCGAACGTAACCGTATACGCTATCGCGCAATAGCAGATATTGACTATTCAAACGTTATTTGATAGAATAATAAACGGTCAAACGACCGAAAACACGCCGTAAAAGGCAAAGAGAGAGATCATGACGGAAAATATCTTATCTACCGAAAACAGCGAAAGAACCGAACTCGAACAACCGACCTCCGCAGAACGAGGCGAGAAATTTGACGAACAAACTTCGATTGCAGAACCCGTTGCGACGGACGCGGCGGAGCAAAGAACCGAATCCGTGACGGAACCCGAAGCGACCGCCGATGAGAAATCGACGGAAGAACCTTCAAGCGAGGAAGAAACCGCAAACGAGGAAGAACCTGCAAACGAGGAAGAATTTACAAGTGAGGAAGAACCCGTAGAAGAAGAGGAGACGACGGAAATCACAGCCGAAGAGCTGACGGACAACGGTTCGCTCGAAAGGTATATAGAAAATAACGATGACGATTCGGAAGAGAAAGCCGACGAAAGGGGCGTGAGCGGACTGTTCGACGCGTACGGAAGAGAAATAATAGCCGACGTGTTTGAAAATCGCTTGCGTATGAGCGAAAACGCAATTAAGATAGCCTATTCGAGAATAAAAAATCTTCTTAAAAGCCACGGCTTAAACCGCCGTTTCGACGGAATAGAAGAGTTTTTCTTTATCGACGATAAAATTTTAGTCACGATGAAGATAGACGGAAAGACCCTTTTTATTAGAATTAAGGATAAGGAATACGAAATAGTCCGCGACGACGGCGGTTCTTACCTCAAAGCGATGGAAGCGGTGAAGAGATTTATCAAAAAGAGCGGCTTTAAGGAATCGGAGGACTACGTTTTTACGGCGTACGCGACGAGATACGCTTTCAATCCCGACGCCGTAATACGTGGGGACGAGGATAAAGAGCCGGAAGAAACCGATTTTTCCGACGAACAGTACGACCCTATCGAAAACGAAGCGGAAGCCGACCCCGTGGCGATAATAAAAGGTTTAGTCGAAGAAATCGCAGAGCAGGAAGAATTAGTCGAAGGACTCACGCAGAAAGTCAACGACGCCAAAGGAGCCGCCGCTGTGAGCGAACCGATAGTTTATTTTTATAACGCGGCTCTCGACGAGGACAGCAAGGTGGTCTATATCAACGTACAGCAAGTCCTCAACGATAAGTTTTTAGGCAAAATGTTGCCGCAACTGTTTTTTGCGATAGCCGAAAGAAGCGACAGGATAATTACCCTTAATCTTCTCGCGGTTGAACACGTCGCGAAAGTAGCCGACGGCGATCCCGACCGCCTCTACGTCACGCAGGCAAGCCCGGTTTTACTGACGAAAGAAGAGTCGAAGAAAAAACTTTACGACCTTGCGAAGACCGCCAACGGGAACCTGTGCCTTTCTTTCGACGCAGCCCTTTTGGAAAGCCTCGGCGAACAGGGCAAAACTTCGATAAGAGAACTTGCCGAAGAAGGCGTAAAAATAATGATAGACGGCACGGAAAACGCCGGACTAAAAGTTCTGACCGAATACAACGCGGACTACCTTCGTTTCGACGCCCGGTATTATACCGAAGAAGACGAAAAGAAATCGGCGCACCTTACCATAGTAGCCGAATACGCAAACACGCAAGGCATACCCTCTTGCGTAAAGAACGCTTCCACCGTGAAAGAAACGAGATACCTATTAAGCCGCGGAATAAAGGTAGTGGAAGGGGATATAGTGGGCGTACCCGTAAGACTTGTCAACAACGCTATAAGAAGCGCGAAAAAACTTCCTAAATAGAACGATTAAATAATTTTAATCAAACGTAGGACTTCCTCACGTCGGAAGTCCTTTTTATATACCGACGGAGAGGTTTGGTCTTTTGAAAGAAAACCCGTAAAAATCATAGTTTTATATCTGAATTTTTGAAATTTTTTATCGTAAATCGGCATGGCGTTAATCCGTTTTTTCGCAGTCTGTTTTCATAGGTTTACTATGTAAAAAAATGAAGTGAAAGCCTCGGCGGAATTTTAGTGTTGACTAAAAATTGCTTATAATATATAAAAGATATGCGGCGGTATCCGACGCAACGGGAATAGGTCACAATGACGCATATTACGACGGGAGACAATGCTCGTCGATAAGTCGAATATAGAGGAGACAATGAACACTACGCTATTGACCACGTTTTACGGAGCAAAAAAGATAGTCGATATTGTAAGCGGTATGGTTTGCTTTAAGAGAAGCAAAATCGTTTCTGCTTGCGGCGGAGGCGGCGCTTTTCGATAGTATAACTTTACTTTTTACAATATAATCTTTATCGCTTTTCCGTAAAACGCTCTCAATAAAATACAACAAACAACATAAGGGGAAAACCCCGAAATTAAGGAGAATAATAATGAAAACAATGAAAAAATCTATGTTTATTACCACTATTATGATGGTAGTACTCTTAGTAGTCGCGCTCTCTACCGCAACTTTCGCATGGTATACGGCACAGAGCAACGTTACCGCAACGAAAACTATTGTTACTTCGGCTTCTTCGAACAGCGCGTCTTTGGTTATCGACACTAGTGCTGTTACGGACGTTAACGCAAATAACTCCAGCGTGGATTTGACGGTTACGGCAAGCAATAGTAATGTACCGCTTATCTATTACAGCGCACAAGCTCCCGTAGCCGGCGTTGCGTACAACACTTTCCGTGACAGCTTCTATACGATGAACGTTACTAACGACGGTCGTATCGTTGAATCTGTTACTTCCACGACTTCCGCAGGTACCATCACCACCGTAAAAGGAAGCGATACAGCCGCTGCTACTCAAAATTATTTCGTTTTAACCAATGTCGGTGGTAACGTCGTTACGTCTTTGAAGACCATCGTTAAGATCGATGCGGATAATTACGTAGAAACCACGGTTACTACAGGTGCGTCCGTTGCCGGATTATACACTTTGAATAACAACACCTATACCGTATTGGGCGCAGACGCCGTGGCGGAAGAAGGAACTACCTATTATACCAAAACCACCAACAACAACCTTAGAGTCGCTGTATTTGCCGGCACAGACGCCAACAGTATGGTACTTAAAGGCGTTTACGGCAACAACGTTAAATATACTTCTACTTTGGCAAAGAACGATGAGACTAATCCGCTTAAAGCAGGCGCAAATGCAAATACTGCTTTGGCACAGCAAGATTTCGGTTCGCTCGTTAAAGCAAGCGAGGCTGAACTCGAAATAGCTACCAATGTTTCGGCGAGTGCAGGAAGCGGTAGCGCGGTATTCGTATCCGTAGTAGTATGGTTCGAAGGTTCCGCTATGAACAACAGCTTAGCAGGGACTGCCGCTCACTTTACTATGAGTTTTACTGCTTAATTTCCATTAAGTAAACACTACTTATACTATTGACTATCAACACAAAATGCCCCGACCGCCGATTCAGGCGGTCGGGAATGGCATTTATTAAGGCGTGGATTTGCCAAAAAAATCCTTTTTTTACGTAGGGTAGCGACGCCTGCGTTATGGATAAATACGGTCGCAAGTCGGGTTCCGACAAAACTTAAATCAGAAAATAACGACCTCGGTCGAGAATAAATAAAAGCGTTTTTACGCAAAAAGGAATAAAAATGAAAAAAATGACGGCTAAACAGAAGAAAATTACGGATATAGTAATCACCTGTATCGAAGTAGTGGTAGTGCTTTTGGGAATAATAATTTCCGCAATAGTAATCGCCAACCCTATCGTGGATTCGGGCGAAGTATCCGGAGGAAAAGTTAAGCTCTTACCCGTACTGTCCGACTCTATGGCAGGCAGCGAGAAGACGAGCTTTAAGAAAGGCGACCTCGTCGTGGCGAAGACTCCGAAAGACGTACGCGGACTTAAAGTAGGGGATATAATCACTTTTAAGTACAACATAAACGGAACGGAAGTCCTCAATACGCACAGAATAATAGAGGTAGTAGCCGACAGCGACGGCAAAGCCAACACTTACGTCACTCACGGTGACAACAACCCTGCCGGGAGTAACGAAATAGTCAATCCGAACGCGGTTTTGGCGGTTTATAAAACCCACCTTAAAGGCGTGGGCAGCGCGATAAACTGGCTCCAAAAACCCACTAATTTCTTATTAGTGATAGTTCTTCCGTTGGCGATACTGTTTATCTATAATATAGTAATGTTCGTCCGTATGCTCATGCAGTGGAAGATGGAAAAAGCCGCCGCAGATGCCGTCAACAACGCTCCCGCCGCTCCCGTAATCGACGAAGAAGAAATAAAACGTAAAGCGATAGAGGAGTATCTTGCAAGCAAGGGGGAAAAATCAGACGATAAAATCGACTGATTTTTCGACGAATTTCACGGCAAAACCGTGAACGAATTTACCGCGTTGCGGTAGCGAATTGTCACTACGTGACGCGAAATTCGCAAGCAAGTTGCGAACAAACGGTGCTTTAATTAGAA
>CACXFJ010000077.1 GCA_902766965.1 uncultured Eubacteriales bacterium
AAGGATAAAATAAATATATAATTAAGGGGGCATCGCTCCAAGCCCCCTTAATAAACCCCTTTCCTCATAATGTTCCCCCTTATCCGAATTTAACAAAGCTAATCTTTCTCAACAAACATTTTACTTGAATAGACTTTATTTCCATAAGGATAAAAATATCCATTAGGGTGGGTGGGCGGGATATACAAAACCTATATACAGATAAAAACGGAATAGAACGCACGCCTATTCCGCCATATACTTTGTATCAATAACGCCGAAATCTATGATTTTGGCAATTAACTCCACGAAGTGGAAATTCACACCACGCAGTGGCAACACTCTCCGCCTACGGCGGAAATTCACTCCACGCAGTGGAATTCAGTCGAACGACTTATTTCCCTGTCAGCTGTCCGAGCATTGTATTAAAACCTTTTTCCGCCCAATCGCTTCTGTATCTTGTCAGCGAAGACGCCGCGACGTAAATTTTTGCGTTCGGACATTGTATCGATACCGCAGATTCGGGCATAGTCAAGGTTACGTTATTCATAGATATATCTATGCTCGTAAGTTCGGAGCAATTAGTTATTCCCATATACGCTATCCGCCTTACGTTCGGCAATTCGAGTCCTTTCAAGGTCTTTATCCCCGTAAATGCGTTCATATTTATTCTTACTATCGAATACTCTTTTTGCTTCGTAAGGTTGCCGAGTTTTATATACTTCGTCGTTCCTTTCTCGTTACCTAAATATCTGTCGTAATAATATGCGTTTGCGTAGTCTTTTCGGAGCAGAACGTGCTTACCCCAATTGTTTTGTTCGGCGTTGTCGTCGCCTACTACTTCCACTATTTCTTCTTCAACGAAAAGGTCTTTGTACGCGGTATACTTTTTACGATATTCTTCCGTTTTCCCCGCTCTTACAACGATAAATACCCCTGCGGGATATCCGCTTTCGGTTTTATAAAAAACGTTTTCGCCTAAAAAGTTTCTCGTCTTTTCGGCTAAAATATCGGCAGCCGTATTCGTGTCGATATAAAGGGTAAGTTCCGACTGTTTCTCCCCCGAAAAAGCCATATCGGCAATTAAAGTCGTAGTGCCTTTAATTTTATACTTACCGTCGCCTAAGCCTTTTCCGTAGTCGGAACACACGCCGAAAAGTATCGTATCTGCGTAAAAAGCGGGTTCTTTCCTGTCGGTACGATACGCCTTGTCCGCATCGGTAGCGAGTTTCGTGCCGTCGAAAGCGTACTTTTCGCACGTTACCACGTTCCCTGCGTTGGTTACGGCGTCGAGTTCTTTACAATTATTGAACGCCCCTTCCCTTATTCTCGTTACGTTACTTAAATCGACGTTATTTATCTTCGTTTCCGCAAAGGCGTAAAGGGGTATCTGGGTAATTCCCGACGGAATATCGTTAATTACGAGCTTTTCGCACTTATAAAAAGCGAACGCTCCTATATCGTTTATTGTCCGCGGCAAGTTCATATTTTCGAGCTTTTCGCAATAGCCGTCTATATTGCCGTTGTCGTCGCGGTGAACGCCGAAAGCGTTGACGCCCACGTTAAGTAAACCGCTCTCGTTTCCGAAAGTCACGGTGGTTAGATTTTTGCACCCGGCAAAAGCGGAATCCCCTATCGTGAGATAACTTGCCGGAATAACCACTTCTTTCAACCCTTCGTCACCGAAAAACGCATTGTCGGCTATGCCGGTTATCGTCTCTCCCCCTTCGGTTTTTTCGGGCAGAACGAGTTTTTCGTGCGGTAAATTTTTATACAGAATACCCACGACCAAACCGTTAATGACGTTGTACGACTGCTCTCTCGGCGAAATTTTCGCGTAAAGGGTAATATCCTGCGTAATTTTAGTATGTTCCATATCGAATTTTGCGGTACAGGCGGCGTCGAGATACCAACAGTCCACAATATACCCGAACACGTTGGGTTCGTTTACGTTAATATAGCTTCCGTCCACCGCAATGACGGGTTCCAACGTTCCCGATTTAAGACCGTAATCGGCGTAGTTTACTATCTGAAAACTTATCGTTCTCTTTTCTTTTACGATAGGATCGGTATTCGTCCCCGAACCTTTTTTCACCACGAGCAATTCGCACGACGCGAACTTTTTGCCCGACGATACGGTAATAGTAGTCTTTCCTTCTTTCAAGGCTTTTATCTGCCCGTCGGTCACTCTCGCTATGGTTTCGTTTTCGACTTTCAGATTATACGACGCTTTTTTCGGATAAATCTTTATTTCCGGCATAAAAACGGTATCTACTTCGACGGTAATCGAATCTTTGGCGAAAGAAAGCCTGCTCGCCGTTTCGCACGCCGTCAAAGTAAGGATAACTATCGTTAAAAGTAAAAAAATTACCGCCGTCTTTTTTTTCATAAAAACAGTATAACATATATTTATAAAAATTTCTTAAAAGAATTATGTAAATTTTTGAGCGACCCGCGAACGTTGCTTTACACTCGAAAAACAACTCCGCTCTCAACTTTGAAAGATTATAAATCGGTGTCTTCGTAGTAATATTTGTTTCCGCCCTTTTTCTTCGGTAAAAAAATTATTACTATTACCGCGACTACCGCCACGCAAACGCCGGTTATTACGAGAATTTTCGTTAAATTTCCGCTGTCGGAGGAAGCTGTGGGAGCGGGTTCTTCGGCGGGTTTTTCTTTCTCTTCGGGTATGAATACGCCCGTCGATATGTCGGGGGCTGTAGTGTATTCCGCTTTAAGGTACCCGCATTTATCGTTATACTTTACGTAGTACCACATTTCTTCCGACGGATATTTTCCGAGAAAGAACATACTTTCGCCCGTCGGCACGGGATACTCTTCCCCTTTGCCTTCCATCGTTTCTTTGAGTTTTATTTCGGTAAAAACGCTGTATTTCGAGTCGATTTTGATTTCCTGAACCGTTCCCGGAGCGACGGTGTGATACCCGACTACCGACACGCTCTCTTTACTTACCTTGCCGCTGACTCCGTTGAAGGTGACGTAATAAAACTCTTCGTCCATATTGTCGATTACGGCGTAGTAAGTCGGCGGCAAAAGAAAAAGTTTTCTGCCCGTTTCCGAGTCTAAAAGAAACACTTCCTCGCCGATAACTATATACGGCGCGTCCGCCGCGTACGCAAAATCTGCGGCTGTATTAAACGCCGAAAAAACCGTCGTATAAACGATAAATATAATCGCCGCGATGAGAATAATATTTCGATACTCTCGGAAAAAACCTTTCATAACGCCGATTATAACGCGTTATTTTAATGCTTATTTGACAAAAATTGTCGAAAAACCGTCGCTTACTACGATTTTGCCGAAAACTTTTGTTCCCATACTATTTGCCGCAAAGTTTTGTTCCCATACTATTTGCCGCAAAGTTTTGTTCCCATACTATTTGCCGCAAAGTTTTGTTTCCGTCGGAAAACGAACGTAAAGCTCCGCAAATTAAATCACGGAAGAATACCTTTTCGCTCTCGATATAAGAGCCACGCAAAGTTTGTCGGAAAACTCGCACTTTGCCATAACGTCGTCGTTTCGTAAAAGTAGATTGAGTTTCGATTTTAATTTTTCTAACTTTTCGGGATTTTTAACGTTGATAAAATCGACGGCTATTATTCCGCCTATGTTCCGCAAGCGTATCTGACGGCAGACTTCTTCCGCCGCTATTATATCGGACGCGTACGCAAAAGAATCTTCGTCGGCGTACTTGGTTACGTTAAGGTGGGAATTTATATCTATTACCGTCATCGCTTCGGTCTTGTCGATTACGAGTTCTATCCCGTCCGCGACCACGCGTCTATCCGACATCGACTTTATATCTTCCCTTATCTCGTCGAAAGAATATATGATTTCTTTCTCCGCCGACATATTTTCCGCTATTTCCGTTGCGTCGGTTTTTTGCAATAATTCGATATTATACAGATTATTCGCTTCTTCGATTTTTTTAAGTTTTTCCCGTAAAACCGCAATTTCCGCAAGAGCGGAATTTATAACTTTTTCGTCAAAAGCGGTACGAAAAATAACGCCGCTTTTTACCGTAGAAATAAGATTTTTTTTCAACTCTTCCGACAGCTTGCTTTTTCGGGAAAATCTCACTTCTTCGCCGTTCGTCACCACGACGAATTTCCCTTGCAGGGATAGTTTTTCGGTAAGAAGACACCCCTTGTTCCCTACTTCGTCTCTCGCTACCTGAACCGTCACGAAATCGCCGGGCTTTTTAGTTACGTCGGACAAAAATCCGTTAAGATTTCGCCCTATATCGACGAAACTTCCCGCCGAAGTGACCCTTTCCACCTTGCCGCGATAAATCCGTCCGACCTGCTCGTCGTCGGATATATTAAGGTATCTTATAAGCCTGTTCTTTTCGTCGGTTTCGGCGTAGTTTACGCCGCCGTCTACTCTTTCGATATATACTTTTCCGTGCATTTTTCCAAAAGATAATCTTCCGCGGACAAAACCTTTCCGTCCGCTTGTCTTATTAACTGTTTCGTTCTCACAACGTCCGTCACCGAAAACTTCGTTCCGAAATCGTCGTTGAACTGTTCTATGAGTAAGTCTATTCTTAAATTGACGTTCCCGAAAGCGAGAGTGGCGTCGAAACCGTCTTCGTCGGCTTTAAGGTAATAGATAAGAGAACTTACTTCTTTCCTGTCCGCGCCGCCGTTCTTTCTTAACGTGATTTCGTATTCCTTGCCGAATACGGCGTTGATTTTTTCCGCCTGCTCTACGTTTAGTTTCCCTTGCACCCTGTACGAAGAGGCGTTTATCGTTCCGCCGAGCGACGGATTAAGCTCGGTGACGTACGCTCCGAGCGGACGGATATACGGCGGACAGGCTTTAACGAACTTATCGAAAATTTCTTCGAGCGGAAAGTCCGACTTTATATCCGCGGTGACGTAGGCGTCGTCGTCGGCTACGCCGAAAGGTATCGGCTGCGTGAGCCTCAAAACCATGTGCCGATTAAAGCCGTTGCTGTACCGAACGTCTATTCCTGCTCTTCTGAAAGTGCGGTTCAGGCTCCTTAACACGTCGACGTGGGGTACGAAAACGCCGTCGTTAAATCTTTTGAATCTTAACGTAATCATTCCTTTTCCCCCTTGACGTAGAAACGACATTTGCCTAATTTCGACGCGCCGCAACCGTTACATTTATGCTTGCAAGGCGGCGTGGTTTCTCCTTTAAGAGCCTTGTGCCATTCTTTCAGAAAATAATCTTTGCTTACGCCGAAGTCGATAAAGTCCCACGGAAGCGGCTTGTTTTCGTCGTGCAGTCCCGTGTAATCGGATACGTTTATTCCGTTTTCTTCAATGGCTTCGTTCCACTTGTTTATATCGAATTTTTCCGTCCAGCTGTCGAAGAAACAGCCTTTTTTATACGCCGATTCTATGACGTAAGACAGCTTTCTGTCGCCGCGGGCAAACAGTCCTTCAAGCACCGACATATCGGCTCCGTGCCACGAGTAATGTACGCCTTTTATCGAGAAAAGTTCTTTTTTCAGTAAATTTTGTCGCCTGTACATCTCTTCGCCGCTTATCTGCTCCGCCCACTGAAAAGGGGTCGCCGGTTTAGGTATAAACATTGCGGTGGACACGTTAATAAATATATTCTTTTTGCCGGTGACTTCCATAAAGGTTTTTCTTATAAGGCGTACCGTTTCGGCTATTCCCAGCACGTCTTCGTCGGTTTCCGTCGGAAGTCCCATCATAAAATAGAGTTTCACCGTGGTGTATCCGGCGGTAAAAGCTATCCTCATAGAATTTACTATATCTTCCTCGGTTACGTTTTTGTTAATAACGTTCCTTAACCGTTGCGTACCCGCTTCGGGCGCGAAAGTAAGCGAAGTCTTTTTCGCCCTTTCCAACACCCCTTCGGTAAAACTGTCCAACCTTAACGAGGGCATTTGTAAAACTACGTTTTTCTTTTCGGTGAGTTCTTTAAGTTCCTTAATAAGTTCGCAAATATCTTCGTAATCGCCGCTCGACAAGGAAGCCAAACCCATTTCGTCGAAACCGGTATTGTCGATAATTTGCGCCGCGAGAGATGCTACGGTATCTTTTTCTCTGTACCTTACGGGGCGATAGAAAAAGCACGCCTGACAAAAACGACACCCGGCGTAACATCCTCTATAAAGTTCAATTACGCTTCTGTCGTGAATAATCTCTATATTCGGCACGAGCGGTTTTGTCGGATACGGAGCTTTATCGAGATTTTTTACCACCGCTTTTTTTACCGTAGTAACGTTAATTCCGTCAATTGTTTTGCAAACGGACGGAACGTAAATACCGTCGATTTTCGCCGCTTCTTCCAAAATTTTATTCTTGTCGCCTTTGTATTTTTCGACGATTTTACACAATTCCGCGTCGATATATTCCCCTTCGCCTATGAAGAAAATATCGAAGAAATCGATAATCGGTTCGGGGTTCGCCGCGGCGGGACCGCCGCCTACGATAAGCGGAAAATCGCCGTTTCTGTCCTTTGCTCTGAACGGTATCCCCGCTAAATCCATCATATAAAGGATATTCGTATAGCTCATTTCGTACGGAACGGAAAAGCCCACTATATCGAATTCTTTAAGAGGTTTTCCCGTTTCTATACTCGCAAGCGGCAAATTGTTTTCTTTAAGGATTTTCCCCATGTCGAGCCACGGGGCGAAACACCTTTCGCAGACCACGCCGTCGGTTTTGTTCAGGACGTCGTAAAGTATCCCTATCCCCAAATTGCTCATTCCGACTTCGTAAATATCGGCAAAACACAGACAGAATCTTACGTTGCAGGGTTTGTTCATATCGGGAAGATTATATTCTCCCCCTATGTACCTGCCGGGTTTTTCTACTTTCGTTAAAAAGGGTCTTAATCTTTCGTCCATTTTATTTGTCCATAGCAAGGCAAGCCGCGCCGATTATTCCCGCGTCGTTACCCAAAACCGCTTTCTTAACGGGAGGAACGACGTTATTCCTGCCGCCGAACGAGTGTCTTCTTACGATTTTTTCCACCATTTCTATAAAATAATCGCCCGCGTTACTTACGCCGCCGCCTATCATTATTACGTCGGGACGGAAAATATTGACTAAGTTTATCGTTCCCGCGGCTATGTACCTAACGTAGTTTTTAATAACTTTTTCCGCCGCTTTATCGCCCGCTTTGTAGGCTTCGAACGGAATTTTTCCGTTAATCTCGCCGTATTTATTATACAGGTCGTTCATAAGACTGTCGGGGTACTTTTCCATATACTTTTTTTTTTTTTTTTTAAGTCCCAACGCCGACGCGTACGCTTCCCAACAGCCGCGTTCTCCGCAAGTGCATTTTTCGCCGCCCATCTTTATGCAGATGTGTCCGCCTTCGGCTCCTTCGCCGCGGTTGCCTTCGAATATTTTTCCGTCGAGAATGAATCCCGTGCCGATACCCGTGCCGAGAGTTATTAAGATAGAATTTTTCTTTCCTTTTCCGCTTCCGAACTTGGTTTCGCCGAGAGCGGCGCAGTTTGCGTCGTTCCCTAAATATGCGGGACGGGAACAGTATTTTGAAAACTCTTTAATGACGTTAACTTTCTTGAAATTCAGATTGCCGGAGTAAGTAACCACGCCTTTTCCGCTGTTTACCGTGCCGGGGATACCCATGCCTATTCCCTCTATATCGTCGAAAGTGAGATTGTTTTCTTTCAAAATCCTTTCGCACAAAAGATAAATATCTTTAATTACGAGTTCGTTCGTCCTTTCGGGTCTCGTTTCGCATACGTCTTTGTAAAGAATTTTTCCGTCTTCGTCCACGAGTCCGGCTTTAATAGTCATTCCGCCTATGTCCACGCCTAAATAGTGTTTCATGTCCTTCTCCTGCGTTAATAAAATATGTATATATATTTTAATATATATCGACCGTAAAGTCAACGCTAACCCTTTCTAAGAGAAATTTTTAACCGCATTGAGAAACCGCCCAACCCGCGATAAAATACCTTGCTTTGCTCAAAAACTCGCTTTTCACCCCGTCGCTCACCGACAAATTGTTTATGCCGTCGATTGTGAATTCGCAAAGTTCTTTTTTCTTCGCGTCGCCCGACGTTTTCTTGTCGCTCAAAAGAGCGGATACGGAAGTTTTTATTCTCTCCGCTCTGCCCGTAAATCCGCTGTCCGTCAAAGCTCCGTTATCGTAGTCTTCGACAGCTTGACAAAACTCTCTGAAAAGTCCGTCCATACTTTTATAAAACGAATCGGAAGTTCTTTTCCCTAAAACGATAACTTTCGTTTCGGAATTTTTCGCGGCTACGCTTTCGGCTTTCGCATAGTCGGAAAGAATCGAATACACGACGTACGCTTTTCCGCCGTCGTAGTAGATATATCCCGCTCCGCCCCCTTGTTTTACCGTTATGCTCTTCGCGTAAGCCGCCCCTTTATCTTGTTTTTCCGCGGCGACGAAATAGTATTCCAAATCGTTTTTCCTTAAAGAAGAACTTATCGCCGCGACTAATTTTCCGTTGCTGAAAATATCCACCGCCATAAAGAGCAGACCGAAACATATAAGAATTACTATAAATACGAAAATAAAATTCCCTGCTTTTCGCTTTTTTGCGGGCTTTTTTTCAAACGAAGAATAGTCTTTCGCCACGGTATCGTGCTCGGGCAAGTTTTCCGCCCCCTCTCTTTTATATAAAAAACGCGAATAATCAACTTCCGACATAGTAAATATTTATGCTAAAAACAGGTTTTAATGCAAAACGGCGTAAAAATACGTTGTCGAAGTTCAACGCGATATTATCTCGTACGTTTCTTAAAACAGAAATGTGATTTGATATTTCTACGTATTGCCATTTTTTTTACGTTATGTTATGATTTAATGGTAAATATGTAAAAACGAGGTGTTATTATGGACAAATGGGACGTCAGATTTATGCAAATGGCTCGCCTTGTGGCAAGCTGGTCGAGTTGCTATCAGGAAAACCGTCAGGTAGGCGCGGTCATCGTTAAGGACAAGCGTATTCTTACCACGGGATACAACGGAGCTCCGAGCGGACTCGTTTCCTGCAAAGACAAGGGCGAGTGTCTGAGAAAAAAACTCAACATCGCTTCGGGTACCCGTCAGGAAATCTGCTACGCCGTCCACGCCGAACAGAACGCCATCGTGCAAGCCGCGAAAATGGGCATCTCGGTAAACGGCGCGACTATCTACGTCACCCATCAGCCTTGCTCCATCTGCACGAAAATCATTATTAACAGCGGAATCAAAAAGGTGATTTACAGAGAAGGATACCCCGACGACTTTTCTATGCAACTATTTGCCGAAGCCGGCGTGGAAATAATAAAATTCGACGCGGACAAAGAATAACTTATCCGTCGGTATTCACGCCGAATAAAAACCGATAGAACGCGCATTCTAACGATATTATGATGTTAGTATTAGCGCGTTCTTTAATTATTCTCACTTTCCTTATCTTAGGTATTCGCCTTATGGGGAAAAGAACTATCGGCGAGTTGCAACCGTACGAGTTCGTAATAACGCTCGCCGTAGCCGACCTTGCTTGCACTCCTATGCAGGATATTTCGATACCTTTACTTTACGGTTTGGTACCCTTATTTACCGTTTTCGTAGCGCATTACTTTATTACGCTCGTCACGACTAAATCAATAAAACTACGTGAACGCCTTAACGGAAAACCCTTTATAGTAATAGATAACGACGGCATAAATTCCGAGTGTCTGAAAAAACTTAACCTTAACGTAAACGACCTTATGTCGCTTATTCGTCAGCAAGGATATTTTTCGGTCACGCAAATTTCTTACGGAATAATAGAAACCAACGGTAAACTTTCTATTTTGGAAAACGAAGAAGCCGAAACGCCTCGGTCTATTCCTATGACTCTTATGGTGGAGGGTAAAATTCTCGACGAAAATATAAAGAGCCTTGACCTTGACGAAACCAAAATTCGCGACGTTCTCGAAAAACAACACATTAAAGAAAAAG
>CACXFJ010000078.1 GCA_902766965.1 uncultured Eubacteriales bacterium
AATGGAACTTGCGCCGAAAGCTCCCGACATATCCATTTTGCCGACGGAAGAAACTTTCTCACCCTCAACCTTTACGATTTCGTCGTTCATAATCCGAGTTCCTCCTCACTCATTTGGCTTAATGCTATGTCGCGATAAACTTTGCAGTTTCTGACAAGGTCGGCGTGTTTGCCTTTACCTACCATTTTGCCGTCGTCGAGAACGATTATCTCGTCGGCGTCCATGATGGTCCCTATACGTTGAGCTACGATTATCACTATGCTTTCCTGCGTGACTTCGGCAAGCGCCTTACGCAGTTTCGAATCGGTCTTGAAGTCGAGCGCGCTGAAACTGTCGTCGAATATGTATATTTCGGGACGGCGTGTGACCGCTCTCGCAATGGACAGACGCTGTTTTTGTCCGCCGCTGAAATTCTGTCCGCCCTGCTCCACTTCGTATTCGAGTCCGCCCTCTTTTTCTCTGACGAAGGCGTCCGACTGCGCTATTTTCAGCGCGTCCCACATTTCTTCCTCCGTCGCGTCTTCCTTGCCGTAACGCAAGTTGTCGGCGATGGTTCCGCTGAAAAGAATACTTCTTTGCGGCACGAAACCTATCTTCTTACGAAGGTCGGCCTGCGGATAAGTGGCTACGTTCTGCCCGTCTACGAGAACCTGACCTTCGGTCACGTCGTAAAAACGCGGGATAAGGTTTATTACTGTGGATTTACCGCTGCCGGTTCCGCCCACTATCGCCGTAACTTTACCCTTTTCGCACTTGAAGTTTATGCCTTCGAGAATGTTCTTCTCGGCGTGCTTACTGTACTTGAACGCCACGTCCTTAAATTCTATCGTACCGGAATTGTCGCTGCAATCCGCCGCGTCGGGTCTGTCCACTACCGCTACGTCGGTATCGACTACCTGTAAAATACGTTCGGCAGACGCGCTCGCTCTCGGGAAAATAACCACCGCGCTCGCCACGAATACCATCGACATAGCTATCTGCGTAATGTACTGACTTACTTCGAGCATACTTCCTACGTCGGAAATGGAGTTGTCGGCGACCTGTTTAGCCGCTCGCCAGAAGATACCTACCGACGCGCAGTTAAGACATATATTGATAAGCGGCACGAGTACGGCGCAATATCTTTGCAAAACTACCGCCGTACGGGAAGCGGAAATGTTGACTTTGTCGAAACGTTTTTTTTCCTGTTCTTGCTTATTGAACGCACGCACGACTCTGATACCCGTGATGCCCTCTCTCATTATAAGAGTGAGTTGGTCTACTTTACGCTGAATTATCTTAAACAACGGCTGACAAATCTTAGCCGCAACGCCCGCCGCCGCAAACAGTATCGGCAGTATGTATACGAGAACCATAGTCATCGACACGTTGGCGCGGAAACTGAATATAAATCCGCCTATAATCGTGACGGGAGCCGAAAGCGTGGTACGCAATATTACGAGGAATACGTTTTGAATTTGGTTTATATCGTTTGTGGAACGGGTGACCAAACTTGCCGTAGAGAACTTGTCGAACTCGACGAGCGAATACCCTTCGACTTTCGTAAATACCATTGAACGAAGTATCTTTGAAAAATACGCCGCTATCTTACTGCTTATCAACATGGCTATTATCGTGCATACCGACGCAAACAGCGTGTACAAAAGCATCGATAATCCCTTCTTTGCGATAAAGTTCATATCGGCGGTCTGAATCGTGATACCGTCGGGGGTGAGCCATTCTTCGCGCGTCTTGTCCACTTTTTGGCTCAAAGCGTCGTTCGTAGTGCCTTTCTTACTTAATTTAAGGATATCGAGGAACTTTCTGAAAGAACTTACTTCTTTTGCGTTACCCGACACGGCGGAATCTATCTCGTCTTCGGTCATACCGAGTTTGTTCTTTATCCACTTGGTGTTGTTTTCATACTTGTAAGCGTAACCCAAAACCTGATTACACAAAATTATTTCGTAGTCGGGGAAAGGACTGTATCTGTCTGTGTCCTTGTCTATTATGTATTTCAATCTCGACTTGTCGAAAGCGACGCCGTTGCTGTCTACGGCAAGTCTTTCGCCGGTTTCCTTATCGAGCGGAACGGGAAGAAGATTTCCGTACTCGGAATGCTTCATACACATTACGCAACTGGTCAGAAGACGTTTCATATTCGGGTCGTCGTTCCATACGTCGCTGTCTTTCCCGTCGTCCTCGTCCTTAAACATATCGAGGAAAGTGTTAAGATTTATCGCGGCGCCCGCGTCGGTCGCTCTCAATATACTGTCGTAATCTATGAGCTTTGCGACGGCTTCTTTTACTTTCTCTTTATCGGCGGGAGAATAATCGTTGAAAGAATTGACGGTATAGCCGTATCTTTTCGATATTTTGTCAAACTGGTATTCTTTAAGAGAGTTCATAAACGGGAGCAATACATCGTTAAACAACTCTTTACTGTCCCTTACGGGGATATCCATAAAGTTAAACGTTATCGGAAAAGCGTTGAATTGTTCGTTCCATACGTTCTTAATGTCGACGGTGGAGAAACCGTCTTTCATTTCGAACACGGGAATTTTGTCTTTTTCGAATCCGTCCACGTCGCCCGTTATGTCGATTTCACCGAAAGGATTTATCATCGTTTCGTGTTCGTACATAGGTTCGTAATCCAAAAAGATACCGTCGTTAATAATGTCGCTCATCATACCCGGCAGGTATAATTCGGCAAGAGCCGACGCAAAAAGCAAAATCACCGCGATTACGAAAAATTTTGCCATCGGCTTAAGTTTCTTAAATAATCTGAACATTTTACTCCCGTGGCGTTTGACCGCCATTTAATAATTTTTTACTTAATGACTATCGCCAAAAATTTACAGCCGCCCTCGCTTAAAGCTATCATTCCGTGCGGCGTCGAAGAGTCGTATATTATGCTGTCGCCTTCGTTAAGGACTTCGGTCTTGTCCCCCACCGCGACTTTAAGAACCCCTTCGAGAACGTAATCGAATTCCTGCCCCTTATGAACGTTTGTTACGATGGGCTTGTCGAGCGCGTCGACACAGTACGGAACGTGAACGCACAAAGGATCTACCTTCCTGTGCGCGAATTTACTTGCGAGATGGTAGTAATCGAACCCTTTTCTTCTGTCCACTCTTAAACCGTGTCCGTTCCTTTCGACTGCGTACACTTTAAGATTAGAAACGTTCCTTCCCGTAAGTAATTCGGAAATGTCTACGCCGAAACGAGTTGCGCAACGATTAAGGAAACTGTACGAATAATCCACCCCTCCCGCTTCGCGGAGAAGATAATCCTCTTCCGTCATTTCGCAAAGCGCAGCCATGTCTTTAACGGTAATATCGAGATCTTCGCGCAAACATTTAATTCTTTCGCCAATTAACTGCAAATCCATATTGACACTCCTAAAAAAACTGATGAAACCACCGTCGATACGACACGCACGTCGAAGAAGGTTGTTTACCGAGTTATTATAATATATTATAAGATTTTTTGCAATACCTAAAACGTGACAAAAATTTCTTCCGAGCAATTACTTTTTCTCGTTATTTTACAAAAACGTAAAAAAATCGCTATGCGAAAAAATCGGTAAATTTATAAAAAACCCGTCGGAAAATTCCGACGGGTTTTTGCCGTGTTTTAAGAATAATCGTAAACGGTTATCTTGCGTGAGAACCGCCTCCTCCGAAGCCGCCTCCGCCGCCGCGGAAACCGCCTCCGCCTTTTCCTCCGCCGGCTATCGAACCTATGGTCTTGGCAGCGGACATCATCTTTGCGTTACGCTGCATTGCCGATATCGTATTCGATATGTTCATAATAGAGGCGTTGAATGCAAGTCCGGTGTTTACTCTGAACCTCGGCGACGTAAGATACAATATGAGGAATGCGTCCGTACTGTCGAAATTACCGCCGTTTTCGGTAACCATTTGCTTATATTGCGGATACGCAATCTCCAATTGTTCGGATACCTTATCAGCTATACCCATAGCCGTGGCGTACACCATGTACTCTTCCCAGAGTACGAGCGCGGGCAGTTCGTGCCGATCCATATCAGAAAACTCCGTCATAAACTTTCCGAGTGCGCGGAAGTCGTCGTAGAGTCTTTGGCTCGGCTCTTTCAAGGGTTCTCTTTGTTTTTTCAAGACTACCTTAGCGGCAATAAATATGAGAACGAGCGGTGCGATTACTATAGGAAAATGCGGTAAAAATGCGGTGAATAAGAACCATGCAAGGAACGCTAATCCCGCCAGAACTATTGCGGCAAAGCCCACGCAAGCAATCGTATTGCCGTATTTATCCCCCTTGGAATTTGGATAAAAGTTCATTTTTACCGATTTTGCCTTGCTCTGTTCTTTGAATTTTTCAATGATTTTTCCGTAAGTTTTGTAATCTTTTTTAGCGCATTTTTCCAGCTCTTTCATTTCGAAAGGTCGACCGTTCGATACCGAATTCAGCATATCGTAGACGGTTTTTTCATGCGGAGCGAGAGTATCCGTATTCCGAGGAATGACGGTAATCTTCGCTTCTTTCTTTTTATCGCCTACGTCGATACTTATGAAACGTCTGCGGAAAAGTTCGAGAATAGTCGCGCTCATTGCGTCGCCGACGTTGTACTTGCCGTAATATTGATAGACGTGAGCGAATTCGCCCGCAGTCCAGCCTTCGGGTATTTCCCTTTCGTAAACGGGCTTGTCGATAAGTTCGAGAGGTCTGCGTTTTCTTATCAGTAAAACTATCGACAACGCGCCGACTATCGCCACTGCTATCGTAAGTGCTATATCTACTTTACCGAGTATTTGCAGCCTTTTTACTTCTTTTTGGAATTTTTTAAGCCACGCATCTTCCTCTGCGATAATAGAGGATCTCGTCATGGAATTATTAACTTCGATACCGTTATAGTTTTGTTGCGGCAGAAGTATTCTCGTCTCCAAGTAGACGCCTTTCGACAGGTTTTCGGCGGAATAGTTTACTTCCGTCACGATATCGCCTGCGGGCATCGTTCCCTCCGCGCCGCCGTCGTCTATGTGAGTCCATAGGTGGACGTCGTCGCGACTTGCCGCGGCAAACCTTACCGTAGCGGTGAACTTGTCGTACGACATTTCGTTGGTTTTACTCACAAACTGATAATAGAACCCTGCGCAGTCGGCATAATTTATCATTACATTTGACAATGTGTACGACAGCGTAATAGTTCTGTCGCCCTTATCGAATTCCGACATATAAACGCCGACTTCGTAATATTTGTTGCGTTCGTAAACGTAACCGGTATCCGCGTAGTTGCGTTTGTCCGCGCTCGTAAAATCGTCGGGGTCTTTTCCGTCGGTGTAAGTAATAAGTTCTTTCCCGTCCAAAGACACTTTCACGTTCGATATTTTGCTGAGGACGCTGTTATTATATTTGGCTACGTCCTTATAGTAGTTCCACCACGGGTCCGACCTTCCGCCGAAATGCACTATATCCGTTTCCACTACGTCGATACTCCCGTCTTCGTTCAACGTAATCTGCACGTCGGCAGATTTGAGATACGGATTAGTTTTACCTCCCGAACAAGCGACTGCCGTCAGCGCAATAACGACGAATAGGCAGACAACCGAAAGTAATCTGCCTATACGCTTAAATTTGTTATCTCTTTCCATCTATTCCGTTAAAACTGAACCTTCGGAGCTTCGTCGCGGACGATATCGGATACTTCAAAATACTTTTCTAATTTGAATTTGTCTTTATGTCTGTTCGCTACGATAGAAGACGGGAATTTCTGAATAAGTTCGTTATTCTTCTGAACGGTGTCGTTAAAGAACTGTCTTGCGTAAGCAATTTTGTCTTCGATAACTTTAAGGTCGGATTGCAAAGTAAGGAAGTTTGCGTTGGCTTTGAGTTCGGGGTATTTTTCGATGCTGACCAAAAGTCTGCCGAGAGCCTGATTGAGTTGATTATTAGCTTCTATGGCTTCGTCGGTAGTGGTAGCCGAAGTCGCGCGGGAACGCCACATAATTACGTTTTCCAACGTTTCTTTTTCGTGTTTTGCGTATCCTTTTACCGTTTCCACAAGGTTAGGTATAAGGTCGTAACGTTTTTTCAATTGAACGTCAATCTGAGCCCATTGATTTTTAACTCTTTGAGTGGCCGCGACGAGTCTGTTGTAGGTCTTGAACCACCAGATAACGGCGAGTACCGCAAACAAACCGACGAGTACGGCGATTATTATTAAAGCTATTGCCCAAGGTGCCATATTTCATATCTCCTTATATTTTTATATTTATATATGTTACTGTAATTATATCTATGCTTAACGGCGTAGTCAAGCGGGAAAGCGAAAATAAACTTAGTTTTTTCCGCAAGTTTTACCGTTATTTCTTAATCCTCGGATTCTTTAAGGTTCCTTTTCAGAATACGGAGCTGTTTAGATAGTTTTGCGGGAAGTTTGTCGCCGAATATCTTGTAGTATTCGGTAACGTCTTTCGCTTCGGCTTTCCAGGTCTTCGTATCGACGTCGAGTATTTTTTTGAGATCTTCGACGGTGAAACCGTCCATTCCTTCGAGATTGATATCTTCGGGTCTCGGCAAAAGTCCTATCGGGCTTTCAACCGCGTCCACCGTACCTTCGCAACGACGGATAATCCAGTCGAGAACTCTCATATTGTCGCCGAAACCGGGCCAAATAAAGTTACCCGAGTCGTCGGTACGGAACCAGTTCACGTTAAATATCTTCGGTTTATTCTTGACTTTTCTGCCCATATCGAGCCAGTGTTGGAAATAGTCGCCCATATTGTATCCGCAGAACGGAAGCATAGCCATCGGATCGTGACGGACTACGCCCACTTTACCGGCAGCCGCCGCAGTGGTTTCGCTCGCCATTATCGAGCCGATGAACACGCCGTGCTCCCAGTCTCTCGCTTCGTACACGAGGGGGGTAGCTTTGGCTCTCCGTCCGCCGAATATTATCGCGCTTACCGGTACGCCTCTCGGATTTTCAAACTCTTTGCTTAAACAAGGACAGTTTTTCGCGGGAGCGGTAAAACGGCTGTTCGGGTGCGCGCCCTTGATTACCTGCCCGTTTTCGTCGAGTTTTCCTTCGTACCACGGGTTGCCTTTCCAGTCCTCGCCTTTCGCGGGAGACGGTTCTTTCATTCCTTCCCACCATACCGTTTTATTCTTCACGTCGAGAGCCACGTTGGTAAAAATAGCGTTTCTCTTCGCGGACATAAGCGCGTTGTAGTTGCTCTTTGCGTTGGTTCCCGGAGCTACGCCGAAGAAACCGTTTTCGGGGTTGACGGCGTAAAGCATACTGTTTCTGCCCTTTCTTATCCAGGCTATATCGTCGCCTACCGTCCATATTTTATAGCCTTTGTCGCTGTAACATTTAGGCGGTATAAGCATAGCGAGGTTGGTTTTTCCGCAAGCGGACGGGAAAGCCGCGGTAATATATTTTATATCGCCGTCGGGTTTTTCCACGCCGAGAATAAGCATATGTTCCGCCATCCAGCCCTCTTTCCAGCCCTGATAGGAAGCTATACGCAGCGCGAAACACTTTTTGCCGAGCAGAACGTTTCCGCCGTAGCCGCTGTTAACAGAATATATAGTGTTGTCTTCGGGGAACTGACAGATATACTTATTGTTCGCGTCCAAAGTACACTTGCTGTGTATACCTCTTACGAAATCGTCGCTGTCGCCGAGCTTGTCGAAAATCTTCGGCGAAACTCTCGTCATAATCATCATATTGAGTACGACGTAGATACTGTCGGTAAGTTCTATACCGTATTTAGCGAACGGAGAACCGATTTTTCCCATAGAGAACGGAATGACGTACATAGTCCTCCCCTTCATTGCTCCTTTGGCTAAGCCGTCGAGGGTAGCGTACGCTTCGGTCGGGTCCATCCAGTTGTTGGTAGGTCCTGCGTCCTCTTTGTCTCTCGAACAGATAAAAGTCCTGTTCTCCACTCTCGCCACGTCGTCGGGCTGTGTGCGGTGATACAGACATCCGGGCAAAAGTTTGTTGTTAAGTTTGATAACTTCTCCCGTCGCGATAGCTTCGCTCACCAATTCTTTATACTGTTGTTTGCCGGCGTCAATCCAAACAACGTCATCGGGTTGAAAAAGTTCCGTGTACTTCTTTACGAAATCCAAAACGTGTTGATTATTAGTCATTTGCAAATTTTACTCCTGTTTTTATTCCCGAAAAGGTAATTATTACCAAATTTCGATAGATATATTGTACCACAAATCGGTCCGCTTGACAATAGTGCAAAACGTATTTCCGCAATAAAAAACGGCGTTCGGTAACGTCGTTTTTTATTGCTTTTATATGCAAATCCTTTATTTTTAGAACGTAGATTGCAAAAAGCCTCTCATTCCAAGTCGTAACCCAAATCGAACGCAGCGAAGTTGGCAGGGATTACTTTAGGTTTTTTCGCGAACTTCTTTTCTATTACCGCTTTCATAACTTCGGGCGTGAACACTCCGCTTATTTTGGTATATGCTCCGAGGACTACTATGTTGGCTGTCTTTGCGTTGCCCGCTTTCAAAGCTAAATCGTTGGCGTCGACGTAATAGACTTTTACGTCGGTTCTTTTAACTTTCGTTTCTATAAGCGAGCTGTTCACTATGATGTAGCCGCCGGGTTTTACCCTGCTTTCGAATTTAGTTAAGGACGGCTTGTTCATTGCGATAAGAATATCGGGCGCGGATATGATAGGGCTTGCGACAGGTTTGTCGCTGACTACCACGGAGCAGTTGCTCGTGCCGCCTCTCATTTCCGGACCGTACGAGGGTAAGAAAGTCACCTCTTTGCCGTCGTGAATGGAGGCGTACGCTATGAACATTCCGAGAGATTGTACCCCCTGTCCGCCGAAACCTGCGATTATTATTTTGTTTTCCATACTTATTCCTCCTTGAACACGCCTAAGGGGTAGATACTTTGCATATCGTTCTTGACGTAATCGACGGCTTGTTCTGTGGTCATTCCCCAGTTGGTCGGACACGCGGAAAGCAATTCGACGAACGAGAATCCTTTTTTATTTAACTGATGCTCGAATGCGGTTTTTATCATCTTTTTCGCCTTTCTCACGTTGGCGGGATCGCATAAAGCCGCTCTTGCGACGTAAGTCGGTCCCGTAAGGGTGGATATAAGCTCGCACATTCTTATGGGATTGCCGTTGATTTCGGGATTTCTTCCGTAGATACAGGTAGTGGCTTTCTGTCCTTCGAGGGTGGTGGGCGCCATTTGTCCGCCGGTCATGCCGTAAATTGCGTTGTTTATAAATATTACGGTTATTTTCTCTCCTCTCGCCGCAGCGTGGACGATTTCCGCCATACCTATACTTGCCAAATCTCCGTCGCCCTGATAAGCGAACACGACGGTGTCGGGTCTTACTCTTTTTATTCCCGTAGCAACGGCGGGAGCGCGTCCGTGCGACGCTTCCTGCATATCGCAGTTAAAATAGTTGTAGGCGAACACGGCGCATCCTACGGGAGCTACTCCGACTACGTTGCCTTCCGCTCCTATTTCTTCAAGGACTTCGGCTACTAATTTATGCGCTATACCGTGAGTGCAGCCCGGACAATAATGAAACGGCGCGTCGGTGAGCATACCGCTCTTTTTATATACCACAGTCATTTTACTTATCCTCCTCGGTCACGAACTTTACTATATCTTCGGGCGTCATCACGTTGCCGCCGACTCTGCCGTAGAACTTGACGGGTTTTTTCATTTGCGTAGAGATTTTTACGTCCTCTATCATCTGCCCCATCGACAGCTCTATGCACACGAATTCCTTAACGCAGTCTTGTTCCGCCACTTTAATGAACGCCTTTTCGGGGAAAGGATATAGGGTAATCGGTCTGAGAAGACCTACCTTAATCCCTCGACTACGCAATATATCCACCGCGCTTTTGGCTATTCTCGCCACCGTACCGTATGCGGTAAGGACTATTTCCGCGTCGGAACAAAGGTACTCTTCGCACATGGTTTCGTTGTCGGCGATTTCTTTATAGGTATCGAATAACAAATGATTATGTCTTTCCAAAACGTCGGGTTCTATGAGTAAGGAATTTATTATTTGTCTGTCCTTACCCTTGTTATCTCCGTAAGTCGCCCACGCTTTTCTCGGCAGTTTGCTTAAATCCTTGAATTCGGGGAGTTCGACGGGTTCCATAATCTGTCCGAGCATACCGTCGCCCAAAATCATAACGGGTACTCTGTACTTTTCGGACACGTCGAAAGCGTCGTACATTATGTCTACGCATTCCTGCACCGAGTTCGGTCCGTAGACTATCATATGATAATCGCCGTGTCCGCCACCCTTGGTCGCTTGAAAATAGTCGCTTTGCGCAGGCTGAATACCCCCTAATCCGGGTCCGCCTCTTACCATGTTGACTATTACGCAGGGCAAACGGGAACAGCAGATATAGCTTATCCCTTCCTGTTTCAGACTTATTCCCGGACTGGAACTGCTCGTCATCGCTCTCGCTCCGGCGCCCGCCGCGCCGTAAACCATATTTATCGCGGCGACTTCGCTTTCCGCCTGAACGAAACAGCCTCCCACTTCGTACAATCTCCAACTGAGATATTCCGGTATCTCGTTCTGCGGAGTGATGGGATAGCCGAAAAACGCTCTGCAACCCCCTCTTACCGCGGCTTCCGCAATGGCTTCGTTGCCTTTCATTAGTTGTTTCATTCCGACCTCCTATCTCTCTACGGTAATTACGCTGTCGGGACACATCACGGCGCAGTTGGCGCAGCCGATGCAACCGCTTTCGTCTACCACAGTCAGCACGAAATATCCGTTTCCGTTGGTTTCTTTATCGGACAGAGCAAGTATCTTTTTCGGGCAGTACATCACGCACAGTCCGCAACCTTTACATCGTTCCTTTTCTATCGTTATCTTTCCCATATAATCTCTCCTTGCCCCGAGGGGCATTTAGCGTATATGAAAAAATTATATATTTTACCTTCGATTATGTAAAGTGGCTGCGGTAAATTTTGAGTAAATATTAAATTTTAATTTTCGTTATACCGTTTTTTTGAATATTTACGGCAATCTTTCTCATTCTATGACTAAGGAGAAACTTATTATGTTGACGGGAACTATCATATTGCTCATTCTATCTCTTATGGCTCTTATCGGTATAGGAAACTCTGTGGTAAAGGACTTCAAGCTGCCTTCCGTTGTTCTTTCCGTGCTGTTTGCCTTGGCGGGAGGACTGAATTTTATTCCTCAAATACGTCTCGGTAATTTTTACTTTTCGATAGGAACTGCCGTGCTGTATCTTGCCGCTTTGTTTATATGGATATTCAAAGGGAAAATAAAAAACAGGCTTATTTGCCTGCTTGTGACGATAGTTCTATCGGGAGTATTGTACGGCGCGACGAGAATAGGCGCGTTCTATAATTCCGCTTTGTGGAAAAGCGTAAACATCTACTACGCTCTCGCGGTGGGAATAATAGCTTTCGCCCTTACACGGAACGCAAAATACGGTTTCACGTCGAGCGTAATCGCGATAGGTACGGCGGGGCTTCTTACTATGATAGGCTCCGTAATAAACCTCGACGCAACGTTCACCCCTGCCGTAATAGCCGGTACTGCGGCGATGGTGTTTTACGCGGTGGTAGCTAAGATTATGCCGTCGAGACCTAATAAAGCGACTTACTACTTCGAGACGGGCAGAATGACCGACTGAACTATTCTTCCGTGACTACGGTGGATATGGATATCAGATTAGTCGCTATTATATGAGAAGAATTCTCTTCTTCTCTCTTCTCGCTTCCGACGTACATATCTTCCATCTCCGCTTCTTCGGCTTTAATCTCGTTATACATATCCTTAAAGTTGCGGATTTTGTTGACGAGCTCGGCAAGGCTCGTTATTTTCGTAATCTGGTCTATCCCGAGATAGTTAAGATTGGCTTCTTCCATTTTGCCGACGGGCAATAAGGCGAAAACGTCCTTGTTCTTTACCATCGCTTCCGCCATAAGCATAGTGGTAGGACGGGTGACGACGGCGTCGCAAGCGGTAAGAGCGGCGTTTATATCGATTCCGTCGTTGTATGCGGAAAAGCCCGCTTCGCGAGCGTAGTTGAGTAATTTTCTGCTCTTCCCGCAAGCAACTATGTAATCTACGCCCAAATCGGCTTTTTTCAGTTCCTCCAAAACCTCTCTGAAGCGTTTATCTCCCGCTTGCGAACAGCTCACGAGAATTTTCGGACAGGAATCGGAAAGTCCGAATTTTTTTAACGCCTGTTCGCGGTCGTTCTCGATAAAAAACTTTTTATTGACGGGCAAGCCGCAGATTACCACCTTGTCGTCGGATATTCCGCTGTCTACAAGCGCGTTCCTCATATCGAAATTATCGACGAAATAGTAGTCGACAGCCCCGGATATAAGGCGTCTGTCCAAAATATAATCTTCGGGGATTACCGCGAGTTTTATTCTCGAACCGTACTTGTCGATAGCGGCGAGAGCGTCGATAAGCAAAGACTGCTCCGTGACCGCCACCACGCTCGGATTATAACGGTTAAGGGCGTTAAGCATACGTTTTTGTATGGGATTATGTATGGTCGGCAGAAGATGTTTTTTCTTTTTGCCGTTCATTTTTCTGTTCTTTATGACGATACGCTTATTCAACGCTATCTGTCTTAAAGTTCCGCCTTCGGGGAAAATTCTGTCGACGACCGCGTTGTGAAAAGCGCTTTTCAATTCCCTTTTCGTGACGATTACGCTTACTACGGAATTGTTGCCGACGAATTCTTCCGTCACGTTTTCGGCGACGGACACGTTATAGGTGTCGGTAAAAAAAAGTATAGTGCGTTTGTTAAGCATTGTTTCCTCCGTTCTTTATTCTGAGCATATCGTATTTTTCGAGTTTTACGTCGGTTTTTATGAAAAGTTTTTGTTGGACTATCTTACAATCCGCCACCTCGTTGCCGTTTTCGTCCTCGATATAATCGGCTTTTATCGTCTTATATCCGTTTACGCTCACCGCTTCGAGAATATCCCCTTTCCTGAACCTGTTCCGCATTTCCGCTTCGAGAAAACCTCTCTTTTCGTCGTATCCCAATACGAGAGCGGCGAAAGAATAAGGATTTTCGGGTTTGCTCGTATAGTAACACTGTTCGGCTGTGCCGAGATAAAATCCCGTAGTGTATTCTCTGTGGTTCACTTTGTCGAGTTCTTCGTTAAGGTACTTGTCGTAAGGTCTGCCTGCGTAAATATCGTCCAAACGTCTTCTGTACGCGTTGACGACGCTGCCTACGTAGTATTCCGTCTTCATTCTGCCTTCGATTTTAAGCGACTTCACCCCGGCGTCGATAATCTTATCGAGTATGGGCATAGTGTTCATGTCTTTGGAATTGAGGATATACGTTCC
Organism: uncultured Eubacteriales bacterium; assembly: GCA_902766965.1. Classification (GTDB taxonomy): domain Bacteria; phylum Bacillota; class Clostridia; order Christensenellales; family DTU072; genus CAG-1782. The sequence continues at coordinate 13,338 of CACXFJ010000078.1, forward strand.
CCTTTCGTCTTCCTGCATAGTGAGAGTTTTGCCCGTGCCGAGCCGACTACGTTCCGCAATGGCGTATTCCCACCTGCACGCCTGCACGCATTCTCCCCTATTGCTGTCGCGATCGGTAAGGTAAGAACTGAGTAAACATCTGCCGCTGTACGATATGCACATGGCTCCGTGTACGAAGGCTTCGAGTTCTACCGTGTCGCCGACGAAATCGGCTATTTCTTTAATTTTGTCCAAAGATAATTCCCTTGCGAGAACCACTCTCTTTACTCCCATATCCCGCCAGAACTTTACGGCGTACTTGTTGGTCGTGTTGGCTTGCGTGGAAAGGTGAATTTCCATTTCTGGACAAACTTCTTTTACGAAAGCGATTACTCCGGGGTCGCTTATTATAAGGGCGTCGGTTCCTATCTCTTTAAGGTACTTTACGTAATCTCCCAAATCGTTAAAATCGGCGTTATCGGCGAAAATATTCATGGTAACGTAACCTTTCTTGCCGTTTTTATGTAAAAGCTCGAAAGCGCTTCGCAGTTGTTCGTTATCGAAGTTCCCGGCAAACGCCCTGAGTCCGAACTTTTTACCCGCAAAATAGGCGGCGTCGGCTCCGAAATGAACCGCCGTGTTGAGTTTTTTCAAATCGCCCGCGGGAGCGAGTAATTCCACCTTGTTCACTTTTCCTCCGTATTTTTCAGCGTAATGACCGCCACCCCGTCTTCTATCGGCAAAAACTCGGCGTCGACTCTTTCGTCCGTCGCGGTCATTTCGTAAAACTTCTTCATTCCGTTAATTATCGCGCGGTGTTTTCGGTCCTCTCTGCCGTTCTTCACCCACCCGAAGTAATCCACGTCGTCGCAGAAAATTATTCCGCCTTTATTTAACATCGGCAATACCCTGAGATACAAATCATAGTAATGCCCTTTCGGTCCGTCGAGAATTACCATATCGTAGCGATTGCCACCGATGATATTGAGGACTTCGAAACAGTCTCCTTCGATAAAATCGACTCTGTCTCTTACTCCGCAAAGAGTGAAGTTTTTTTCGGCTTCGGCTATTATATCGCCGTTTATATCTATCGTGGTAAGTTTTTTCGCCCCCGAAGTAAGGACTGTTATTCCGCTTACTCCCAAGCTCGTGCCTATTTCGAGAACTTCGTCGGGACGACGCGAAGAAACTATTTCTTTCAACTTTTCCGTAGTCCGTTTCCGCATTACGGGAATGTATTTTTCGCGGGCGGAAACCCGAAGTTCGTTCAAAAATTCCGTTACGTCCATCAGTTCATTATTATCGGAATAATCATAGGACGCTTTTTGAGCTTTGCCTGCAACTTCTTTGCGAGCAGTTTTCTCAAAAATTGTTTACACCCGTTAAGGTCCATCTCTTCGAACGTGCCGTGGACGAGTTCCGCCACAATATCGTTACGCAATTCCTCGTTGAAAGCTTCGTTTACGTTTATTCCCCTCGTTATTATTATAGGCTGAATGGGCTGCCCGTCGTCGTCGAGTTCGTTGTTGACTATCGCTATAAGGAATCCGTCCACTCCGAGAAGTTTTCTGTCACGGAGCAGAAGTTCCGTGTTTTCCGCCATCATACTGCCGTCGAGCATTGTAGACCCCGCGGGGATATTCGCACCTCTTCTCAACCCAGACTTATCCGCTTCTATCAGCTGTCCGAGTTCGGGGATAATTATATTGCTTTCAGGTATTCCCATCTCGATAGCCAAATCCTTGTGCATTTTCTGGTGGCGGTATTCTCCGTGCACCGGCATAAAATACTTCGGTTTAATGAGATTAAACATAAGTTTCAGTTCTTCCCTGCAAGCGTGTCCGGAAACGTGAATTTCGCTCAACGCCTGATAGACTACGTGCGCTCCCCTCTGACAGAGTTTGTTAATGACGTTATATATTCCTCTCTCGTTGCCGGGAATGGGGGAAGAACTTAATAAGACGGTGTCGAGTTCCGTAATAGTAACTTTTTTGAAATCGTCGTTACTCATTCTCGTAAGCGCGCTCGTAGGTTCTCCCTGCGTACCCGTGCTTATTATGCAGAGCCTGTCGTAAGGCACTTTATTTATCTTTTCTATGTCGACTACGTCCTCGTCGTTATATTTAAGATACCCGAGAGTTTTTGCTATATCTGCGATTTTTATCATGCTTCTGCCCGAAAAAGATACTCTTCTGTTGTGCTTTACGGCGCAGTTTATTATCTGTTGAACTCTGTGAATGTTGCTTGCGAAAGTGGCTACGATTATTCTTTTATCCTTGTTCTGCTCGAACTGACTTTCGAGAGCCTTGTATACGTTGCGTTCGCTCATACTGTACCCTTGACGCTCGATGTTCGTGCTGTCCATCATGAGGAGAAGAACGCCCTTCGTGCCTATCTCGGCTATCCTCGCAAGATCGGTAGTCCTGCCGTCTATCGGCGTATGGTCTATCTTAAAATCGCCCGTCATAAAGATTACGCCCTTGGGAGTGGTGATGCTTAATGCGTACGACCCCGCAATGGAGTGCGTCACGCTCACGAACTCTACCGAAAACTTGCCTGCCTGCACCGTCTGACGGTCTTCTACCGTGTGGAGTTTTGCCGATTTCATCTTCTCTTCGGTAAGTTTGTTGTTGAGAAGTCCTAAAGACAACGCCGAACCGTAAACGGGAACGTTTATATCTTTCAGAAAAAACGGAACCGCCCCTATGTGGTCTTCGTGACCGTGGGTAATAAATAAGCCCCTTACCTTTGAAGCGTTGTTTTTAAGATACGTGAAGTCGGGAATAACGTAGTCTATACCGGGCGTTTCTTCCGGATTGGGAAAACTTAACCCCGCGTCCACTACGATGATATCGTCGCCGTATTCGATGAAAGTCATATTCTTACCGATTTCACCGATACCGCCCAAAAATCCTATTTTTACTCTTTTTGCCAAAATATACCTCTATACGAACGCCGAAAATCGGCGTTTTTGATTTTTATTGAAAACCGAGTCGCGAAAAAGACGAAACCGATTTCTCGTTTAATTATATCATCATATTTTTACTTTTAACAAGGGTTTTCGCAATAAAATACTTTATTCGACGGAATAAGCGAAAATAAACCGCCGCAACCGGGCGTATAAAGGTAAAAGCCTACGGCAAAAATAGAGACTGAACCCGACAAAAACACGGTCGGACGGGAGAAAAAAATGAAAGCTGTAATTATGGCGGGCGGCTTCGGCACGCGGCTTATGCCCCTTACCGAAAACGAACCTAAACCTATGGTAAAACTTATCGACAAGCCGGTTTTGCAATATACAATCGAGCTACTTAAAAAGCACGGAATTACCGATATAGCGGTGACCTTAGCCTACTTGCCCGAAAAGATAAAAAGCTATTTCGGCGACGGAAGTAAGTTCGGCGTAAACTTAACTTACTTTACCGAAAACGAGCCTTTGGGTACCGCAGGGAGCGTAAAACAGACCCGAAACTTCGTAAGCGACGATTTTTTGGTGATAAGCGGCGACTGCTACACCGAGATAGACTTATCGAAAGCAATCGACTTTCATTATAGCCTAAACAGTCCTTTTACCGTCGTGTCGCAACCTAAGGAAAACCCCGTCGGATACGGCGTACTCGAAGTGGATATAAACCATAAAATAACGAAGTTTGTCGAAAAGCCCGAAGGAGTAAAAAGCGGACTTATAAACACGGGAATTTACGTTATTAACAAAAAAATTCTCGACGAAATTCCCGACGGATTTTACGACTTCGGAAAACAGCTTATTCCTAAACTCGTCGGCAAAATTTATTCTTACGTCGATTACTCGTATTGGTCGGATATAGGTACGCTTATAAGTTATTACGAAACGAACGCTAAAATTGCGAGAGATATGCTCGTACCCGTATAGGAACTTCGGCGTAAAACGCCGATTAAAAAATTACTTCGCCGTTAATTACTTTTTCTTCCGAGCCGTCTTTTCTCGTTATTATAAGACTGCCGTCGGCGGCTACGCCCTTTACGAAAACCTTATCGAAGTTTTTTCCGTCGGAAAAGGTGACGGTCTTTCCTTTCAGTAACGAATACTTATCGTAATCGCACATAAAACTATCGTCTTTACTTTTATTTTCTATCTTTTCGACGACTTTTTTTACGAATTCGACTATTATTTTTTCGTCTACGGGTTTATCTGAAACGTACCCCGCCTTATTTGCGTACTCGCCGTAACCCGTCGCGGATTTAAATAAGTTTACGCCGATACCGACTATTACGGAAGTTCTTTCCCCTACGGTTCGGCTTTCCGTTAAGATACCGCAGACCTTTTTCCCGTCTAAATATAAATCGTTTACCCACTTTATTCCGCATACCTTGCCGGTAAGCTCTTCCACGGCTTCCCTTACCGCTACGGCGGCGAGCGGAGTCACCTTGGATAAAAGGCTTTTTTCGGGATAAAAAAGCACGCTGAAATACGCTCCTCCATAGGGAGAAACGAAAGTTCTGCCCTTACTTCCCTTGCCTCCCGTCTGGACGAAAGCAAGTTCTACGGTAAAGTTTTCGGGCGACGGCAATAATTTCAAGTCGTCGTTGGTGGACGCGGTTTCTCTTTTTTCTATAAGTATCATAATCGTAGTATATCGCAAAAACAAAAACTTTTCAATAAATAACGGAGTGGCTTAGGCGGATTGATTTTTCGCGAAAACGGAGCGTAGGCGTACTAAGTACGGTAGACGACGTTTTCGCGAAAGCCACAAAAAACTATAATTCATATCCGCTTTTTGTTACTGTTTGACAACATATCTTTTGTGTAAATTATCTTCTCTCGTTTTTTGCGGCGTAAAGCAATGTGCATGGGACACTCCGACAAACGGAAAAGGCGTATTCTAAAATACGCCTTGTTAATTTGTTTTATTTAGTTTTATTTTTCGGAACTTTCGTCCCCTTTTGTCTTCTCGTCGGTCAAAGGATATTCTTCTCCGAAACGATTGACGAGTTTATTTTTTATGGTCTCTATGTCGGACTTTATATCTGCGATCATTTTCAGTTTTTCCGCGAGGGCGTCGATAGTAGACTGATAGTTTGTTTCCCTCGTTTTGCTGTCCTTTATCTGTATGAAAAACAAAACGACGAACAATACAGCCCATATTCCCGATTCGGCGGCGGCCGACATTACTTTATCCCACATATTTTACTCCTTTACGCAATTCCCGCGTCGATGGCTTTCTGCCATTCTTCGAGAGTGCGTTTTTTGTTTTCTTCATAGTTTTTCTCGAACTTACGAAGTTTTACGTTGTATTCTCTTATTTTTTCGTTGTTCTCGTACTGAGCTTTTCTTAACGCCGCAAGCCTTTTTTCGAACTCTTCGGCTTTTTTCAAATCGTACTCCATAAGCGCGCTTTTTCTCTGTACTTCGACTATCGACATTTCGTTCTTTATGGCTTCCGATTTTATGCCGTAGCTTTCCGACAGGTAATTTTTTTGCCTGTCGTAGTCCTTTTGCGCGTCGTCCATCATGCTTTCGTAAATGCTGGAATTTATTATGCCGTTTTTTGCGGCTTTATCGGTGATTTGTTTCGTTTCCGAATAGTATTCGCCGTCCAGTTTCGCTACTTCGTTGTTCTTTTTCAGCTCTTCGGTAAGAAGTTTTTCGTTAAGGTCGTTCATCTTCTTATCGGCTTTGGCGTTGGCGTCGGCGACTTTCGATCTATACGCGTCGTCGGCGTAGCTTTTCGCTTCCGACACGAGAGTAGCGTCGCTCCTTACGTCGTAGTCCTTGTATTTAGGGGCGGCGTCTTTGACTTTTATTTCCGTGCCGTCCTGCCTGTACAGACCGCTTTGGGCGAGTTTTTTGGTGAGCGTGTTATCTGATTTATATTTAGTCGCTTTTTTTAACGCCGTCGCGACTACGGTCGCTGTGTTTGCCATCAGCCCTCCTTGTTTATAAGCGCGGTAATAAGCGCGGACAGTCTGGAAATTTTTGCGGTGAGTTCTTCAAGCCTTTCTATAACTTCATTCATTCGGTATCCTCCTTACGAAATCGAATTCCATAAGCAAGCCGCTTACGTCTAATTTTTCTCCGTTCGTCGAAACGGAAAAACCTACTCTTTCGGCGCGTTTGTTGACAGGAACATATCTTACGAAATTCGCTCCCGGTAAGGTTATATCGTAGTCCTTGTCGAGTTTTAACGTTAGTTTTACCTCCTGGCCCGACCGTATAAATACTTTTTTCAGCACTTTTATTTTGTCGAGATTACCTAAATCGGTGTAAGGACTGACCCACTTTTTCTGCAAGGGGTGACCGAAAACCTTTCCGTCGTCGGTGAACATTCCTATTGCCATTCCTCGTAAATCGCCCCCGAAGATAAGTAACATCATATTTGTTCCGTCCGCGACGAACGGCACGAACCCGGATACGTTGCTCCCGCGGAAAATCCCCGCTTCGCCGCTTATTATGTCGTAGTGGATAATGCCGTTTCTTACCATGGTTTCTCTCTCTTCGTCCCCTACCGTTTCGCCGTGTTTTTCCAAAGCGGTGGCTATATAATACTTATTCCCGTAGTATACGGCGTGACTTACCGACTTATCGGCGATAAGAGGCGTCAATCCCCCGAGAATCCTTTTAAGATTGTACCCGTCGAAAGAGTAGAACCCGTCTTCCGCAAGGAAAATCATGGTTTCGTTACAGATAGCGACGGTATCGAAGTAGATTTCGTTGTTGGTGGAAAACACCTTACTCAAAGCGTAATCGGTCTGGTCGACGTAAGCGTTAAGACGGTAGATAGCGTATTTTTTGAAAACGTAAACGCTGTTTTTGAAACTGATGGCTCCCGTCAACGCTCCCCCTTCGTCTATGAAGTTTATATATCCGCCTTCGGTTGCCGAAACGTTCCAATTTGTCGGGTCCAACTCTTTACTGAACGAAAGTTTGTTGGTTTTGTCATTTACCGAGAACACTCTCGTGTTGTGAACGCAACCGCCTACCGACGGGGGCGCGGTGATTTCGGTAAACTTGCTTCCGTCGAACGTGTACGACTTCGCTCCGTCGGTAAGAAGAAGGCACAAATCCTTGTCGTTTGCGTGGTAGTTAAGAAACCGTACTTTATCCGATATCTGCAATCCCGAATAGTAGTACTTATGCTCGGCGAACACGAAGTAATAAATCTTGCCGTTGTAGAGCTGCATTATTAAGATGTTATTGACTACGTTTCTTTCGTAGTCGTAACAGCGGTATATAGACGCGACTTTTATTTTACTTCCGAGAGCGAGCGAATTCGGTATGTACAAAGTGTTTATTTTTGCCGAGTTTATGCCGAAATTCTCCTTTATTCTGCCGTTTTCTATCTTCACGTTGTAGCCGTAACGGCACCACGAAAGCGGAAGCGTATCTTCGTTGCTGTAAGCGTCCACGCCCGAAAAAGCGTTTATCGGATAAGAAAAACTCGAATATCTCGGCGTCAAATCCTTCCTGAAATAGCTTCTCATATAAATCTCCTGTAATATATCGCTCCGGGAGCGCGTTTTCTCGTAAGGTTAAGCACGGTGTTGTCGTAGCGGTTCTTGTAAAACAGCGCTTCGTCGATTAAGCCCGAACGGTAAAAGTATTCGCTCGCTATCCCCGCGGCGATAGAAGCCGCCGTAAAAGACTGCGGCAAAACGAGCGTATCGTTAAGTCCGAGTTCCGACGCGTGGTAGGTGTAGATTATCGTAAAATTACCGCTTATTTTTCCACCGAGTTCTATGTAGGACGGGAAAAGTTTGTACGGAATGTTCCTGTCTTTATTCTTTATCCGTATTATCTCTTTAAGCGGTTTCTGCAAATTCGCCACGGCAAATTTTCCGTCGACGAAGTCTACCGATTCTTCGTTTCGCAAAAACGCGTATTCTTCGGTAAGTTCGCCGTAAATCATATTGCCGCACGAAATGAGTTTTTTTAAGTTCCCGGCAGGCGCGTCGGTCGTATCCAAATCGATATCGTCGTCGCCTATTATCTCCAACGCTTTTTTCAATGCGTCTTTAAGAGTCATTTTTTACCTCCTTTATATACCGAGCAGGCGCGTCGCCCGCGAAAACTCGTTCTCGAACTTATCCCGAGCGGCTTTAAGTTTGTTTTTTTGGTTTTCTTCGTTCTCTTTTTCCAAATCGCGAACCACGTTGAATACGTTCTCGCTACGGGTATAGTATGCATAGCGTAACGCGCGTTCGTCGAGATTGTCGAAGGGAAGGACCGCTCTGCTTACGCCCTTTACGGTAATTTCGAACTTCTGATTGTCAGTGTTGAAAACCACTCCGTAATCGGGCGAAATCTCTTTAAGCCTTTTTTCTATATCGAATAAATCGTTTTTTATCGTAATTCTCATCTTCACCTCGGTATATCGGCGCAACCGCCGACTATGCGGCGGCTGCGAAGTTTTGGATTTTGATTTAATTAGTTGCTTTGCGTCTCGGAACCGGTGCCGGAAGCGTCGGGCGCAGTAGGTTCTTCGTAGACCATTTTCGCTTGACCGATAGGACGGACGCAAATAAGGTTGGCGTATTTTACGAGCGTAGCGCCGTAAGCCGCTTTGTTGTCGAGCTGACGAAGTATTCTTCCGCCTTCCCCTTCTATCCAACTCCAATCGCCGAGCTGTTGAAGTTTGAAGTCGGCGGTATTGACGAAGTGGATAGTGTTGTCTTCGACGAATCTGTCGGCGTAGATGGGAATACCGTTGTAACTTATGGACT
>CACXFJ010000079.1 GCA_902766965.1 uncultured Eubacteriales bacterium
CGATTACGGCTATAATTACCGCCGCAACGATTACGACGAAACCGTATTTTACTTCGGTCTTCTTGAACCTTACCATACCCGACGAAGTGGCGTTAAAGGTAATGTAATCGCCCTCTCTCGTGAAAATAACGTTTTGTCCTTCCAGTTTTCCCACGCCCTCGACTTCGAAATCGCAGTCTCTGAACTCGGCGGGAATTTCGAGATAAACCTTAAAGTCGTTCTTAATTATACTGTCGGCTCCGTTTACTTTTACCGTATATCCCATTACTTTGGAATCCCTGCCCGTTATCTTTTCGAGGAAAGTGGTTTTGTGTTTTTCGGAATTCACCGTAGAAAATTCCACCGTCGTGCCTACGTCGAAGCCGGAACTGCTCGTAATAAACGAGTTTACGCCGGCGGAATCTACTTTCTTGGACATAATGTTTACTTTACCGTTATAAACGGGCTGTTCGAGATTATAGTTAGCCGCTTGCAGTCCGCTCAACTTATATTCGACTACTTCTATGCCGTAGCTTCCTACTTTCGTCTCCCTGTTGGCGGTGACGGCGGACATCTTCAACGTAACTTCGTCGCCGAAAACGAGACCGTTAAGTTGTCCCGTCACGTTTATGTTCGGGATACCGTCGTAAATCTTGTCTTCGACCTGAATGTTGGTCACGCTCAATTGTTTCTTGTTAATCTTGAACATTGCCGAACTCTGAGTTTTTTCAAAGTTGTTGTCGTTGAAATATACCGATATGTGGTAACTTCCCGCGTCTTGCGGAACGGTCGTACCGTAGCCTTGGTAAATTATGTAATAGCTTATCCCCGACGGTACGGTCGTTATTATAGGTGCGGTAACCGCGCCGTAAACCTGATTTTCCATCGTTGCGGCGTCGAAATAAACGGCTTCTATCTTGCCCGTGTCTATCTTGTACAGAATTTCTCCCGAGGCGGAATAGTTCCTGTCGGTAAGGCTTACCGTCACTTTATACGTTCCTATATCCGACGGCGGAACGTGCGCGTTGTACGTTCCCGAGCTTTCCGCGCTTTCGTATTTTATATCGTACAAGTCGCCTAATTTTACTCCGTCCGTCATATAGTCTTTAAGTAAATAGCCTTTCTTCCCTGCCGTACCCGCGGGATAAAGTTTTATCTTCGCGTCGAGAAGTTTTCCGTAAGTGGTACGATATTGCAAGACGGTCTCTTCCGTTCCGTTGTCGCTCGTGATAAAGTCAAGGTCTATTACTTTCTTGTTTATCGTTATCGAAAACTCGATTTCGTCGGAATAATAATTTTCGTCGTCTATCTTCGCATGGAAGTAGTATATGCCCACGCTCCTTATATCGCTATCCTTATATATATAGTCGGGCGCGGTGGGGTCGTATTCGGCAAAATCTATATCGTGCGTAACTTTCAATCCTTCGGGATTGGTCTTAAAGGTAGGATACTTAAATCCTTCGGAGTAAGTAAATTCAGTATTGCTTACCTGTATAGTCGCGGTGGCTCTGTTTACCTTGACTTCGGTCTGCCCGGTATAGGAAGCGAAGTTTTCGCCGTCGGCGGGCGTAAAGACGTATCCCGCTTTGTACACGCCGGCTTTCTTATAGGTAAGAGATTTTTCTATAAACTCGAACCTGCCTTCGACGGGGTTGTTAAATCCGTAATAATAGACGTAACCTTTTCCGTCGGCAGTAACGAGCGACGACTTGTTAAGGCTGTCGCCTACGGTAATCTCGTTTGCAACGGGATCTATTACGTCTCTTACCGACGCCTTTGCCACGACGAACACGGGAGTGTTTCCTCCCGCTCCCTTGTAGGAAGTAATTCTGTAATTTTTGTCAAGGCTCGTCACGACTACGTTGTATCCGCCGGCGTTTACGGGTTCGACAACCTGTCCGTATGCGTTGGTAAATTCTATTCTTACTCTCACGGAAGAGGGACTTACGGTATACTTAAGAGCGTCTCTTGCCGCCATACCCGTGTAAGCTCCGCTTACATCGGTGAACGTAACCGACGCGTCGGCGGGGGCTACGGTCACTCTGACGTTCTCGTTAGCGGTAGCATAATTGTCGTCGGAAGGAATAAACTCTATTCCTATCACCGCGTCGCCGGCTTCGGGCATGAACGTGCCGTCCTTTACTCTGAATATACCCTTCACGATTTCGTCGCCGTGCTTGGCTTCGCCGCCGCTTAACGCTATTTCGCCCGCGGCTTGTCCGTATTTTATGTTGTAAACAATATCTCCGTCCGTGTGCGACAGAACGGTAGGTACTGTTCTAATAACTACGTTAAGTTTGTTGATAACGTAAGTAAACTCGACGTAACCCGCTTCTCCTATCGTATAATTGCCGTCGGCAAGAACCACTCTCGCAGTGTATCTGCCGGCTGCGGAAGGAAGAACGTTCTTTCCGCCGAGCGAATAGGTATCGGAATAGTAATATACGTCGTAATCGACGGTAGCGATAGTTTCGCTGTCGCTTTCCCTGAACGAAATCTTCGGGGGAACTGCCTTGCCGTAGTCGCAGGAATATACGGGGTCGGCGATTATTCTTAACTTCCTCGGCGATATCGTAAATATAAACTCTTTTTCGCCGTAATAGTTTTCTCCGTCAACGGAGGCTTTGACCGTATAGCTTCCCGCTACGTCGGGCAAGTACTTGGATAAGAACGCGTCGCTCGCTCCCGCTTCCTTATATAAGATGGTATAATCGGTCGTTTCGGCGCCGTTTACCAAAAGTTTAGGTGTTCGTACTTCGCCGTACGTTGCGGAATATCTATCCAAAGTCATAAGAGAAGACACGTCTCTCGACCTTACGGTAAAGGTAAAGGTCTTTTCTCCTCTGCCTACGCCGTTATCTACAACGACTTTAACGGTGTATACTCCCGTCTGCGAAGAATCTTCCGTTTCTACGCCGTCTTTATAAACGGTGACTTTAATATCTTCGTAAGTAACGACCATTTCGGTATTTATTACTTTTATTCCCAAATCGGCGGCGGTGATATTCTTGCCGTCGTAGTTTTTGCCGTCGTAATCGGCTACTACGTTGTCGGAAGATATTTCCGTCTTTGCGTTAATCGTGATTTCTCCCGTTATATCGTTATAATTGTCGGATACAAAGACGTAGGTATACGTTTTGTTTTCGGCGACGGCGGACATATCGACGAGATTTCCTCCGTCGTACAATTTAAGCGTACCCGAAATATCGGTCGTTTTACCCGCCGATTTCACGATGACCTTACCGTCGGAAAAAGCCTTGCCTACGTACGCCACGAAGTCTATTTCCGCGTCGGGCAAATCGGCTTTCGCTATGCTTACGGGCAGATAGCCGTAAACTATATTGTATTCGTCGGCAAGACTGCCTATCGGAGTAAATTTAATAAGGATTTTACCGTTTACGTCGGGTACGGCTTCTATATACGCTATCGAGAACACGCCGAAACCGTTTATATAAGCTACGTCGCTCGCCGTTCCGCCGACTCTTACAGAGAACGCTCCCGCTTTTACGCCGTAACGCGCTTCTCCGGGGTAATACGCCGTCAAAGTAATCGTTCCGCCGTTTTCCGTCGTGATATTTCCGCTCCAATCGCCGTAATCGTCAACGTTTCCGAAGGGATTTTTGCCCGTTACGTTTACTTTTATCGTAAATCTTACGCTGTTAAAATGCGCGGTATCGTAGGGCGTAAACGCTATCGTTACGTCGTTCACGTTGGCTTTTGCGAAAGTCTTTTCTTCCGCGAGGAAAGTTCCGCGTACGACGGTATTCGTCCCGTCAATAACCGCTACGCCCGTGCCGTCTTCCAAATCGTTAGGACGGAACGTATCCCCTATGCCGAACTTTTTGGTTGCGTCGACGGTCGGCGCGGTGCGTATCACGGGCGTACCTTTTTCTATTACGAAAACCTTTTCCCATTCTTTCGTACCCGTATAGTTCTTAGCCGAGATTTCCGCTCTTACGGTATACGTTCCCGGTTCTTTCGGCAAGCTCGTCTGACCGTTGTAGTACGTTTTTATGATAAGGTCGGAATTTTGAGACGGATTGACTATCGCCCCGTCTCTTACATAGGCGTCCACGGTGTAATTTTTGCCGTTGTAGTAAGCGTACGTTCCGCTCGTTTCGCCCATTATTATATCGTCGGCGGATATTCTCTTTCTGACCACGTTTATTTCCGTCGTACCGACGTAGGGAATAAAGTTGCCGTCTGCGTTGCCGTCGGAATCGGTCGCGGCAAAGCGATAATTTACGCGATGAACTCCCACCGAAAGTCCGTTGATATCTTCTATATTTACGGAGTATACGCCGCTTACTTCCCTGCTCCCGAACAGCATTACGCCCGCCGTAGAAACGGTGGGAACTGCGTCGTCGGAGTAAGTATAATCGTTAAAGACCGGAGCGGTTTCTTCCGTCAACGCGACGGGATTTATTCTGTACAGCACCGTCTTTTCTCCGCAGTAGTTTGCGTCGAGAACGGTTATCCTTATAAGATGCGTTTTTCCGTCGGAGTTTGCGGAAAGGACTTCCGTATCTCCGTACTCTTCATCGTTCTCGCCCTTATATTCCGTCTTGTAAGCAAGTCCGTACGGTACGGTGGTAATTCTTATCGAGTTGGAACGCCCCGTGTAAGAAACGTTTATGCTGTCGTTTACGCTTATCGTCGCGGTATAACGTTCTATTATAAGAGGCTTTTTATAAACTATCGTTTCTCCGTATCCGTTGTTGTCTTCCGCGATGAAGTTGAGCAATATCCAGTATTCGCCCGCGTCGGTGGGAAGCTCGGAATAAGTTTTTACATTCGCCGCCATATCGGCGTAATAGTCGTCGCTTAACTTTTCCGCAAAAGTAAGAGTATACGCCGCGTCGATAAGCCTTATTACAGCGTTTACCTGTCTCGGCACGGAATAGACCTGTTCGGTGTTAGTCACGTTAATTAACGTTTCGTCCACTCGTATCACGAAATCGGTCTTTACCGCGTCGGCGTAGTAGTTCGTACTGCGGATATTGAGTTCCGCTCCGTATTTGCCTATCGCGGTAGGTGCGCCCGAAAGTTTGTTCCCGTCGAGATAAAAACTTTGCGACACGGTCTCCGAAATGACTTCGCCGTCGGATACGAGCTTATATTTAAGGCTTTGGCTCATATTATTGAACCTTACCGTCTTGTCTTCTTCGTTTACGATAATCTCGGCTTTTTTCTTGTTTACGGTAAGACTTACCGTTTTGCTTCCGCTGTAATTGGGGTCGTTTACCGTGAACGTGACGGGATATTCGCCCGCCGCCACCTTGTTTGTCGCGGCTATGCCGGAGACGGAAAAACTACCGGCGAGCGCAAAGAAACCTTCTTCTTTTACGGTGGAATATACGTATTCCTTTTCGGTCCCGTTATCGATTACTTTAACGTAAACGGGCGTATCGTAATCGGCTACTACCGAATTTACGTCGAAACCTATCGAAAGTTCTCCGTAAACGTATTCCTTGACTAAAGTAACGCTTATTCCGTCGCTTATATCGGCTTTAGCTACGGTAAGATACAGACAGAAACCGTTGTTCTTGCCGTCCTCGGTCGTCGCGTAAGCGTGTTCGTTATAGTTGTCGCCGTCCTCGGGGATAAACCTTAAAGCGTATCTTTCGCTTACGCCCGTCGCCGTGAAGCGGGTATCGGAAGGATAGTCGAACGAAAATCTTCCCTTTACCGCAGTGGCGACGCCGTTAATCGTGGCTACCATAACTCCCGAATTGAAGGATACGTCGGACATAAGTCTGTTATAGCTTACCGCTATATTCTCGTCGTAAATTTTCGGCAGGGTGTCGCATCTCAAATCGGCTTTTTCCACGATTATATCGAAATTCATCGTTCCTTTGTAATCGTCGTTTATTACGGTATAAACAGCCTTGTATTCCCCCGTCGGCAGGAGTGTTCCGTCCACTGCGTTATTATCTTTATCGTAATACGCTATTTCCGACCTTACGGATACGTTTCGATCGTTGCTTATCGAAGGAACGGTAACCGAACCGTATTTATAAACGTAGGCTTGCCTTCCTTCGTCGTAATTATTCTTATCCGCTTCTAAAATAAGATTGTATTTTTCCACGGTCACGTTAAACGACCAGACTATTTCTTCTATCTTGTCGCTTTGCTTGCCGTCGGGAATAATCTTTATATCGAGATTGTGTTCGCCCGCGTTGTATTTTTTAGTTCCGGCTACGTAGAATTCCATCGTGTAGCCGTAATTTTCGTCGTCGGCGTCGACGGAAAGGTATTCCGTTCCGTACAATAAATATTTAAGTTTTCCGTTAAAGTTAAGGTCGCTTACGGAATTTATATCGGTAAGATATACTATATTGTCTACCGTCATATCGGTACAAACCGGTCTCGCCTTGCCTACGCTTATTTCTATCTCTCTCGATATTACTTCGAAGTTTAGTTCGTCGCCGTCCGACGGAATAAAGCATAAGTACGTGCCTAATCTGCCGATTTCGGTAAAGGCGTATTTTTCGCTGTCGGTTCTGAACTCTTCAACCGTTTCTCCCTCGTGTCCGACCGAGCCGAACTTCCTGTACGAAACGATAAAGCTCCCCTTTACGCTCTCGCCGCTGTATCTTACTCCCGATGAGGTGCTTGCCGTCAGAACGACGGCTTTAAGCGGCTGCAAATACCTTATGTGGGAATCGCCGTAAACGGCTTTCAGCGTAGGCGCGTTCAACGCCACTTTCGTGCCGCCTACTTTATTTATGGTAAGCAAAGAGTACGCTTCGCTTGCGTTTTCGAAGTTGTTTTCCGACAGTTCCGTCTTTACGACGTAGCGTCCGGCGTTTTTCGGTACGGCGTTGCCTAAAAAGTTTTCTTCTGTAGCCGACGAAGAGTAAGTTCCTCCCTGTATATAGGTATAGAAACCGAATACGTAGTTCAACGCGGGGTAGTCTATTTTCGACGAACCCGTGCCGTAACTTGCGAGCGGAGTTATAGCTTCCGCTTTTTTGTAGTCGTACTCGACGTTATCGCAGATTACGTTAAGTTTTCTTTTGGATATTACGAAATCGTATTCGAGCTCTCCTACGGTATAGTTACAGTTGCTTCTCAATTCGATTTTAACTTTATATCTGCCTGCGTCGGTGGGAGGTATAAGTGTATATTCGTCACCTTCAACGTTCTTTCTGTAAGTTACGAGAGCGTATTCGTTAAGCAAGTTCCCGTATTCGTCGCCCGGGAGAGCGGAAAGTATTTCGTAACTTAACGATTTGCCGTATCCGTCGTAATCGTACGTTATAGTATCGGTGATTTTATCGAGTCCGTCTATCGTTACCGTAGTTTCCGTAGACCTTCTTACGGTAACGTTAACCGCGAACTGAACTTCTTTATAGTTTTCGTCGCGGATAAATCTTCCGTCGCCGCTGCGAACGGGATTTCCGTCCTTGGACTTAATAGGCACGAATTTTACCGTGGTTTCCATCGTCCCCGCGTTCGGTTTTACGTATCCTACCGCCGTCTTGTCTGTGAACACGAACGTGTAATATCCTATTATTCCGTCTGCGGAACGGTCGTAATAGTATCTGCCCGCGGAAACGTATCTTATATGGGTGTTGAAGTCCTGAATTTGTCCGGGCTGAACTTCTATAAAGTCTATCGCCGCAAGGCTCTGACCGTATTTGATTTCTTCCGCGATTACTTTCGTGGGTTCTATCTGCGGAGTAGCCGCCTGTATTTCGAACGTATGGTTCAATCCGTCGTTTTCGGTGGTGGCGTAATAGGTGCTGTGATTGAGAAGTTCGCACTTATAGTAATATATACCCTTGTCGACGGGGAGAGTTTCGGTATATTCTCCGTCCTTTGTCTTGGAATAAGTCGTCCTTACCGTACCTGCCACGGTCTTGGCGTCGGCTCCCTTGCCGTCTTTTATTATCGGCATAACTTTAAGTCCGCTTCCCGTATAGGTCTGAAATGTGTTTATTACGCTTATATAAGCTCTCTGTTTGAACACGAACTGAATTTCTCTCGTCTTCGGATCGTTACTGTAAGTGGAATTTACTTCGAAGGCGTACTCTTTCGGTTTATCGGTAATTATCGTTGAATAGTTCGCGTCGTACGCGTTATCCGTCGTGGCTATATTCACAGAACCGCCGGTTTTGAAGTTGGTCAGAATGTACTTGGTCGAACCGCTCGACGACATCTTCAACTTAACTACTACTTTCGCGCCGCGCTTAAATGATATTCCGTCGGTGGCGGAATATCTTACGTAATTGCCTATCTTTCCGTCGTCTCTTATCGTGGCGAAAGACGGAGTCGCGTCGGACATATTTATTACGCCGCTCGTAGCCGCGCCGAGCCCTAATATAAGCTGACAAGTGAACTTATAGTCGGTCACGTCCACCTTCATATACTGTTTGTTGGCGCAATAGTTATAATTCCCCGCTTCGTCCACCGCTACGAACTCTATACTGTAAAAACCGCTCGTTTCGAAAACGTCGTTACCGTCGGCGCCCTTGGTCACAAGGTCAAGTATGAGAGAATAGTATTCCGCGACGCCGTCTGCGTCGGAATAAACTCTGCAATACAGACTTCCCTCTTTCGTCGGGTCGAAGCCTTGACTGTTTTCGCCGATTACGGGAATTTTCGCTATCCTGGTCGCTTTTGCGTAGATGAATATATCGGAACCTCCCCTTTCGACGTAAGTTGCGTTACTCGAAAACAGGGGTTTTACCGCGCCGAGTCCTAAGTTGACGCCCGTTATTACCCTGTTAAGTACGCCGCTACCGGGGACGGTTTCTTTATTTTCGTAGACGTAAGACGCTTCGTCGGTATAATACGACTTACCGGATACCCCCACGTACTTTTGATAAAAAACGCTGTCGCGAGTGTCGAGCTCGGGTTGGTTAGGTTTGGTGTTGTCCATCATAAGACTCGTCGAAGTGGCTATTGCCGTGTTCCTGCCGTCCTTTCTCCAGGTGGAAGCGTTCATGGGCAAAGTCACGTCCGTGCTGTCTTTTACTTTTAATATGACGGTCTGTCCGGAATAATCGTCGCTTACGTCGAGCGTACCTTTATATTTGAAATTTCCCGTCTCGGGGAAGGTGTAGGAATACAACCTTTCAAAATGCTTTTCAGCGTCGAAATCGTACTTGATGAAGGTGTTCGACCTGTTGCTCCCGGCAAGATACTTCCTTGCGTAGAAATATCCGTCCGCTTTCTTGTCTTCGGCGGTGATACCGTTTCCGTCGGTAGTCGCTACCGCTTTATTCTTCGGCAAAGTCAAAGGTATACCGTTCTTTTTAGCGGCGGTTTCTATTACCACTATATCGCCCGATTTGACGAGATTCGCTTTATCGGTGTTGCGGTAACCGGTCGTATCGTAAACGCTCACGCTGTCGAAGGACAGTTCGGGAACGCTCAAAGAAGACGCCTCGGTCGTAACTTCGACGTACATCTCCGTCCAGGCTATGCTGAAATTGATACCTACGCCCCAGTCGGCGAAAGCAAGTCTCAAAAATCCGTCGGCGTCTCCCATATCCATATCGGGTACGGTTAAAGAACCTAAAAGGCTCGCGGATACCGTACTTCCCACGGTGGCGGCGTTGAATTCCACCGACTGCGTTTTCCCTGCGTAAATCGACTCCCCTTCTTCGTTAAGGTTGCCGCTGACGTAGGTAATAGAAAGGTTACTCGTTTCCGACGAGTTGTCGGGGACGTCGGGTTTTGCCCAAACGACGTAAACTCTTATAGTGACGTCGATAAAGGGGTCGTTTATCGCGCATTTTAAGTTTTCGGAGGCTTTGAGGTCGCAGTACCAGGTGGAGGGAAGATCGTTAGCGGCACAGCCGAAACTGAATCCGTTTCCGCCGCCGATTACACTACCGCCGCTAAAAGCCTTGCTCGAATAAAAATCGCCCGATTTATAGTAGCCGTCTACTTGGGCGGAATTCGCTATATCGTCCTGATTAAACTTGACGCGAGTCACCGTCTTGTCGGTGTCGGCGGAGACTTCCGCTTCGGTGGGAGATGCGAAATGAGGAGTGAAGACTTCGGCGTGAGCGCCGAGATCGGAAGCGGAGGTAAATACGGTAAGCGAAATAACCACGCTCGCAATAAGCGCGATTATAATCGCGAATCCTATAAGAAATCCGTTTCTTTGCGTTCTCCTCGTAATACTCATACCGACCTCCGAATAAAAGGGCGTACTCCACCCTTATTTTTGTATATAAAATAATATACTATAAAATTACTCTGCTGTCAATACTCAACCCGCCCGAGAATTTTATTTTTCCGCCCGAAAAAATTTCATTTTTCGTTAGGAATAACCCTTCCCGTAAGCGTATCTTAAAATAGCGAACGGCATTAAAACCCCGCCCACCGAAACCTTTCGACAAAAATTTCAAAATTCCGAAAAATTTTGTCCTTATTTACTTGAAAACGCGTATCGACGGTGTTATAATGAGTTTCGTTAGCAGTCAAAGACAAAGAGTGCTAACAAGTAAATCAAAAAAACATTTGCATTAAGGAGGCAAAAATGACCTTAAAACCCTTATTTGACAAAGTAGTCATAAAACAGGAAGAAACGAAAGACACGACGGCAAGCGGAATTATCCTTACCGGCAGTGCGAAAGAAAAGCCCACCATGGCTACCGTAATCGCAGTAGGCCCCGGCGGAACCGTAGACGGAAAAGAAGTAAAAATGGAAGTCAAAGTCGGCGACAAAGTGCTTTATTCCAAGTACGCAGGCACCGATTTCAAACTCGACGACACCACGGTCACCATCATAAGACAGAGCGATATTCTCGCTATCGTAGAATAATCAGGAGGCAAATATGGCTAAACAATTCAAATACGCGGAAGACGCGCGCAAGGCTTTGGAAGCGGGCGTAGACACCCTCGCCAACACCGTAAAACTTACTCTCGGACCCAAGGGAAGGAACGTCGTTCTCGACAAGAAGTTCGGAAGTCCGTTAATAACAAACGACGGCGTAACCATCGCCAAAGAAATAGAACTCAAAGACCCCTTCGAAAACATGGGGGCGCAACTTATCAAAGAAGTCAGCGTAAAAACCAACGATATCGCCGGCGACGGAACCACCACCGCAAGCGTACTCGCGCAGGCAATAATTAAAGAAGGCTTGAAAAACGTAGCCGCCGGAGCAAACCCGATGGCTCTCCGTAAAGGTATATTGAAAACCACCGAAAAAGCAGTGGAAGAACTCAAAAAAATAAGCAAGGAAGTCAGCGAAAAGAACGAGATAGCAAGCGTAGCGAGTATCTCCG
>CACXFJ010000080.1 GCA_902766965.1 uncultured Eubacteriales bacterium
ACAAAAAGAGGACGGAATTGACAGCAAAATGGGGTTATGATACAATACCATTATGAAAAGAATATTATTAAGTATTTCTATATTTATTATTATTAGTACGACTATATTTTGTCTTGCCGCATGTAAAGGCAATATAGAAACGCCGAACTTACCGGATACCGACGAAAACGAAACGCCGCCGACTCCCGTCGAGTACGTGGTAAGGTTCGATACTGTCGGCGGGAACGAAATTCTTTCCGTGAAAGTAAGCGGCGGTGAAAGAATTGAAAGACCTGCCGCGCCCGTAAAGGAAGGGTTTGTTTTCGGCGGGTGGTATTTATCTTCCGATTATTCCGAGCGTTGGAACTTCGAAAGCGACGCCGTAAACGGCAATATTACTTTGTACGCTAAATGGGACGTAGTCACGACTACGGGGATAAGAGTATCAGCCGAATCGACGCAAAAAAAGACTTTTTCGCGAGAAGAATTTTTTTCTTATACCGGTCTTGTTGTAGAAAAGGTAAAATCGGACGGGAAAACCGAAGTTTTGAACGAAAGCGAATATGAAGTAACTTGCGACGATTACGACAAATCGAAACCGGACAGGTATAAAGTCACGGTGACGTCCGCGTACGGCAAGGCGTACTATTACGTTATTGTCGACGGAATAAAGGAGATAAGGATTAAATCGAATTCCGAATACAAGCGGATATACGCCGACGGAGACAAAATTGACCTTACCGGAATAACCGTCGAAAGAGTTTATTCCGACGGAAATGTAGTTGATTCGGAGACGGGCGAATACGATTACAGTTCGCAAAACGGCGGCGGAAAAACCGTAAGCGGCGTGGACGGTAAAGACTATATCGTAATAAAAAATTTATCCGAAAACCTTTCTGTGAAAGCGGAAGTGACGGTAGTAGACGTGTCGGAACTTTCGCCGACGGCGATTTTCCTTGCGAAAGAGCCTACGGTAAAACAGTTTCCGCAGGGCGGGACTTTTAATCACGAGGGTTTGGTAGTGGAAAAAACAACCGAACTTTTCGGTGAAAGGCGTTTTGCTATGACGGAAAGGGAATATATCGTTTCTTTCGCAGAAGCCGACGCAGAGGTCGAGGGAAGGTATAAAGTGACCGTTATAGCCGCGAAGGACAAGAAACTTAAACTTTATTATTACGTTGAAGTGGTAGCCGTATCGGAGGAAATTACGGGTATAGAAATCGCTCGGAATTGCGACCGTACCGAATTTTTCGTCGGCGAAAATCTCGATTTGAGCGGGCTTAAAATACAAAAAACGTACAATAACGGGGCAAAAATCGACTTGAAATCCGACGAGTATACCGTCAATTCGGCAAGTTACGATAAAACTGCCGAAGGTAGGTACGAAATCGTCGTAACATTATCTGAAAATACCGGATTTTCGACGAGTTTTTACGCAAACGTCGTAACAAATCCCATCAGCGGAATTTATTACGGGATAGAAGGAATTGCGGCAGGATATGCTTTCGCAATAGACGTCGACCTTAATTATTACAAATACAACGGCGAAAGTATCGATAACGAAAGAGACGAAGACCTTACCGAAAACGTAAAAAGTTTCGTCCGCAACGGAAGAATTCTCAAAATGAGCGACGGAGCAACCTTTAATATCGACACCAAAGTTTATACGAAAGACGGAATGGAGTACAAAAGACTTGCCGACAACGATATAATATTATCGCTCGACGGCGTGGACGGCAACGTATTCTTCGTGGTAAAAAAGGGCGATGGATTTTCCGCAGAACAGTTGGAAGAATATGCCGCGGAGGGAGTTAAACTTTATCTTAAATACGACGTCGAAAACGGCGAAATAATACCGATTACCGAAAACGATAAATTTTACGAGAACACGGTAATTTTTATCGTCTTGGAATAAAACGGCGTAACGAATTTTATTTTCGGGTGAAGGCAATTATTATACGGTATGAAAGTGTTTTTGCGGCAAAATAATCGTTTGACAAAAAACGTTCGAAAGCGCATAATATATTAAGACAATTTAATGCGGAAGCATATCGAAGCGGTCATAACGAGGCGGTCTTGAAAACCGTTTGGGCGCAAGCCCACGGGGGTTCGAATCCCTCTGCTTCCGCCATCTTTGTTGTACGAAAAAGCTACAACAGACAAAAAGCACAAGATATTGCGTATCTTGTGCTTTTTTGTTACTATATCTTGTG
>CACXFJ010000081.1 GCA_902766965.1 uncultured Eubacteriales bacterium
TACCGCCGTCACGAGAGCGAAAAAAATGGTGGTAATAGTCGGCGACGAAAACTGTATCAAAAAAATGGTCGGCAACAACTACACCGCAAAACGATATTCTCTTCTCAAATACCTTTTGGAAAAGAACGTCCACAAAGTGGAGATATTATGGGGATAAAAAGAAAGTTATCCGATATAATAAGAGAAATCTTTTTTCCCGAGGGTATAACCTGCAACGTTTGCGGAAAGGAGCTCGACAAGGAGCAGAAAGAATATTCCCTTTGCGACGAGTGTAACGGAGGTCTCATCGGAGTAAAAGACGGTTCCGTCGTCCGAGGGGAACGCGAAATAATCTCGGTTTTTCGGTACGAAAAGACGGCGAGGAAATACGTTTTGTACTATAAAGACTCGGCAAAACCGTATATAGCCGATTATATAGGAAAATATCTTGCCGAAAGGTACGTCATGGCAGAGATGAAAGCCGACGAAGTGTGTTACGTTCCGTCGTCGCCGTCCGCGATTAAGAGAAGAGGTTACGACGGCATGAAGTACGTCGCGACTAAGTTTTCCGAAATTACGGGAGTCAAACTTAACGAAAACCTTTTCCGTAAAGACGGTATCGACCAAACGAAAGTGACTAACGAAAAACGTTTCGAGAACGTGAAAGACAAATTTATGTCGAGAGGCGGATTTTCGGGTACGGTGGTAATTTTAGACGACGTGGTGACTTCGGGAGCTACGCTAAACGAGTGCGCCGACGTAGTGTTAAGCCACGGCGCGGATAAAGTCGTCTGCCTTACTTTCGCCGCGGCTTGCGAACCGAAAACCACGACCGAAGAAATTAAAACTTCGGTTTGCGAAACCAAGGATAAATAATATTTTCAAATAGAATTTTTAGCGAAAAACTTTTATTTTCGGCAGGCGAACGGCGTTTTACTTTTTATATTCCCGTTATCCTCGGTAAAGCGTTGAAAAATATCGCGTTTATATGTTACAATAGTTAAACGTATTAACGATTTTTATTGCGGAGAGAAAAATGTTTGACAAGAAGATAGAAACGGCGTCGAGAGCGGAGATAGCCGACTTACAGTTACGCAAGTTGCGGCATATAGTAAAGTACGCTTACGACAACGTAAAAATGTATCGCGACAAGTTCGACGCGATAGGCTTAAAACCCGAACACATAGTCACCCTTAAAGATATCGAAAAGATACCTTTCACTACGAAGAACGATTTACGCGACAACTATCCGTTTAACCTTTTCGCCGTGCCGATGAAGGAAATAATAAGACTTCACGCGTCGAGCGGAACTACGGGAAAACCGATAGTGGGCGGTTATACCCGTTACGACCTCGAAAATTGGGCTACATGCATAGCGCGTATCCTTTCGATGGCGGGAGCTACCGACGAAGACATCATTCAGGTAAGTTTCGGCTACGGACTGTTTACGGGCGGTTTCGGGCTTCATTACGGAATAGAAAAATTGGGCGCCGCAGTCGTGCCTATGAGTAGCGGCAACACGGAACGCCAACTTATGATTATGCGCGATTTCGGAGTGACGGGTCTCGTGGCTACCCCGTCTTACGCAATGTACCTTGCGGAGACCGCTAAAAAACTCGGTATTCTCGACGACCTTAAATTAAAATACGCTTTCGTCGGAGCGGAAGCCTCTACCGCCGAAATGCACAAGGCTCTTGCCGATATATTCCACGTTCTGCCCACCGAAAACTACGGACTTACCGAAGTGGGCGGTCCGGGCGTAAGCGGCGAATGTAAAGAAAAATGCGGTATGCACGTAAACGAGGACTTTTTCTACCCCGAAATTTTTGACGTGGAAAAGAACGAGGCAAAGCAAGAAGGAGAGTACGGCGAAATGATACTTACCACTCTCGACAAGCAGGGTATGCCTATTTTGAGATACAGAACGAAAGACATAACGAGTCTTACGTACGAACCCTGCAAATGCGGTCGAACGACGGCGAGAATGGCGAGAGTAGTGGGAAGAACCGACGATATGATGATTATAAGGGGCGTGAACGTATTCCCGAGCCAGATAGAAAGCGTAGTAATGGATATGCCGGAACTCGGCAACAACTACGAAATAATCGTGGACAGAAAAAATTATATGGACGTAATCGAAGTTCACGTCGAAGTTGGAGACAGTTCTCTCCTTACGAACTATTCCGATTTGGAAAACGTCGTGGCTAAACTCAAAGCAAAAATGAAAGCGGTAATTCAGCTCGACGTCAAGGTAAAACTCGTGGAGCCGTTCTCGATAAAACGGGGAGAGGGCAAAGTAAAGAGAGTGACCGACTTAAGAAAGGTTTACGAAGCACAAAAGGAGACTATATGAAAAAATTATTGTTAGGAGATTTTGCCGCGGCGAGGGGAGCTTACGAAGCGGGAGTGAAAGTGGCCACCGCGTATCCCGGCACCCCCAGCACCGAAATTACCGAAGAACTCGCCCGTTACGACGAGGTTTATTCCGAATGGTCGCCTAACGAGAAAGTGGCGTTGGAAGTAGGGTTCGGTTCGTCGTTAAAGGGGGCGAGAACGATTGTATCGATGAAACACGTCGGTCTTAACGTGGCTGCCGACCCTCTGTATACCGCCGCTTACACGGGCGTGAACGCAGGACTCGTAGTGGCGGTAGCCGACGACCCGGCGATGTTTTCCAGTCAGAACGAACAGGACACGAGACTGATTGCAAGAGCCGCCAACGTCCCAGTAATAGAGCCGTCGGACAGCGCGGAAGCGAAAGATTTTATGAAGTTGGCGTTTTCATTAAGCGAAAAGTACGACACCCCCGTTATTTTCAGAATTACCACGAGGGTAGCTCATTCGCAAGGGCTTGTGGAAACGGAGGACAGGGAAGAAGTTCCTCTTAAAGACTACGTTAAGGACGTGCCTAAATACGTTATGATGCCCGGCAATGCGAAAAAGCGTCATATCGTCGTGGAAGAAAGACTGAATAAACTCTGCGAAGACAGCAACGATTTTTCGATTAACAGAATCGAAACAGGGGATAAAGAACTCGGAATTATCTGTTCGGGCGGAGTGTATCAGTACGTAAAAGAAGCTTTGCCGACGGCGAGCGTGTTAAAGCTCGGTATGGTTTATCCCTTGCCTTACCGCCTTATAGAAAAGTTCGTTTCTTCCGTAGACAGATGTATAGTAATAGAAGAACTCGAACCGCATATAGAAACTTTGATTAAAGCGAAAGGAATAAAGGTGGAAGGCAAGAACTTGTTTTCCGTTCAGGGAGAACTCTCCGCCAACATAATAAGAGAAAAGGTTTTGGGAATAAAGGCGGACGTCACCCGCGCCGAAGTTCCCGCCCGCCCGCCCGTACTCTGCGCGGGTTGTCCTCACAGGGGAGTTTTTTACACCTTAAAACAGCTTAAAGTCAACGTTATGGGAGATATAGGCTGTTACACTTTGGGAGCGGTTCCGCCCCTTAACGCTATCGACAGCGTACTCTGTATGGGAGCAAGCGTCGGTATGGCGATAGGGTTCGACAAAGCCGACGACAAGGCGTACAAAAACACGGTGGCGGTAATAGGCGACAGTACCTTTATCCACAGCGGAATAACCGGTCTTATCGACGCGGTATATAACAGAGCGAACGTCACCGTAATAATCGTGGACAATTCCACCACGGGAATGACGGGACATCAGAATCACCCGGCTACGGGCAAGAATATAAAGAACGAACCTACTTCCCGTCTGTCGCTCGAAAACGTATGTCTCAGCGTGGGAGCCGACCGCGTGTCGGTAGTCGACCCGTACGACCTCGACCTTTTCAAAGAAACGGTAAAAAGTTGTCTTTCCGAAAAAGGGGTCAAGGTGATAATCGCTCGCAGACCGTGCGCTCTTCTGACGAAGAGACTATATAACGGTTGCGAAATAACCGCCGCGTGCAGGAACTGTAAAGCCTGCCTCAAATTAGGTTGTCCGGCGATAATAAACGGCGAAAACGGAGTAAAAATAGACCTTTCGCTCTGTACCGAATGCGGACTATGTCAAAAGGTATGCCGTTTCGGCGCGATTAAGACGAGGGAGGAGTAAAATATGGATATACTTATTGTAGGCGTAGGCGGACAAGGAACCCTTCTTGCAAGCCGCGTTTTAGGAAAATACGCCTTATATAAAGGCTTGGACGTAAAACTATCCGAAGTCCACGGAATGGCTCAACGCGGAGGCAGCGTAATGACTTTCGTCAGAATGGGAGAGAAAGTGAATTCTCCCGTCATTGACGAGGGACACGCCGACGTAATTTTGGCGTTCGAGAAGTTGGAAGCGTTACGATATATGCATTATCTTAAAAAGGACGGAAAAATTCTTTATTCCACGCAGGAAATTCTGCCTATGCCCGTGGTCACGGGGGCGGCGGAGTATCCCGAGTATATAGAAAAACGGTTATTAAACGCCGAAGGAATAGACGCACTCTCTCTTGCCGTCGCCGCCGGTAATTCCAAAGCCGCAAACTCGGTAATGATAGGGTATCTTACGAAAAAATGCGGTTTCGATAAGGAAGCGATGAAAAAAGCCCTTACAGAAGCGGTTCCGCAAAAGTTCCTTACCCTTAACGAAAAGGCGTTCGAGTATGGTTACGGGGTGAAGGAATGAAAAATATAAACGATTATATCTACTCGCCGCAATACGAGTGTATGACTCGCAGCGAGATGGAAGCGTTGCAGAGCGAAAGGCTCGTAAAGCTTGTAAAAAGGGTCTACGACAACGTTAAAGTTTACCGCGAGAAAATGGACGCGATAAAACTTAAACCCGAGGATATAAAGAGCGTAGCCGATTTAAGCAAACTGCCGTTCACGACGAAACAGGATTTAAGAAACAATTATCCTTTCGGTATGCTTTGCGACGACAAGGACGATATAGTAAGGTTGCACGCGTCGAGCGGCACGACGGGAAAACTCACCGTCGTAGGATATTCCCAACGAGACCTCGACGTATGGCAGGAATGTATTTGCCGAGCTTTGGCTATGGCGGGGATAAGCAAAAAAGATATTATCCACATAGCCTACGGCTACGGACTGTTCACGGGGGGATTGGGACTTCACGACGGGGCGACTAAAATGGGTTGCGCCGTGGTTCCCGCGTCGAGCGGAAACACGAAAAGACAACTTTCTCTACTTAAAGACTTCGGAGCGACCGTGCTTGCCTGTACGCCGTCCTACGCCGTTTATCTCGCCACCGAAATGGAGAAGAACGGTATAAATCTTGCCGACCTTAAATTGAGAGTGGGCATATTCGGAGCCGAACCGTGGTCGGACAGTATGCGCAGAGAGATAGAAAAAGAACTGAATATCACGGCATTCGATATTTACGGACTGAGCGAAATAACCGGACCGGGCGTAGCTATGGAATGCGTTTATAAAAACGGCAGTCACGTTCAGGAAGACCATTTTATTCCCGAAATAATAGACCCCGTCACGTTGGAACCCTTGCCGTACGGAGAGGAAGGGGAACTGGTATTCACCACCATATCGAAGACGGGGCAGCCTCTAATCCGTTACCGCACGAGAGATATAACGTCGCTTAACGCCGAAAAATGCGCTTGCGGACGGACGACGGTAAGAATGAACAAGGTAGTCGGTCGCGACGACGATATGCTCATTATCCGCGGAGTCAACGTATTCCCGAGCCAGATAGAGGCGGCTATTATGAACGTAAACGGCATAGCTCCGCATTATATTATATACGTCGACAGAATAGGTAATCTCGACGTAATGGAAATACACGTCGAAGTAAACGAAAGTTTCGCCAGCGACAATATAGGGGATATGGAGATATTGCGGAGAAAGATAGAAAACGAAATTCAAAGTTATCTCGGCATATCGTCGAAAGTAAAACTCGTCGAGCAGAACACCCTCCCGAGAAGCGAGGGCAAAGCGGTGCGAGTAGTAGATAAAAGAAAATTTACGGAATAATAAAAGGAGGTAAAATATGTTAGTAAAACAACTTTCAGTTTTTATGGAAAACAAACCGGGAAGATTATTCAAACTTACCGACACGTTGGGTAAGGCGGGCATAGACTTCGTCACTTTATCCATAGCCGACACGAAAGAGTACGGAATAGTAAGGTTCATCGCCCGCGACAACGCCAAAGCCTACGACGTACTCAAAAAAGCGGGTTTCGCCGTGGAACAAACTCTTCTCTTAGGCGTGGAAGTTCCCGACAGACCGAACGCTCTTGCCGAAGTTATTGAACTTCTCGAAAAGGAAGGGATAAACATAGACTACCTTTACTCTTTCGCTCTATTCAAAGCAGACAGTGCGAAAATATTACTTAAGGTATCCGATACCGATAAAGCGGTATCCCTTTTTGCGGAAAAAGGAATAAAGATGCTTAACGAAAAGATATTGTAACCGATAGGAGAAATACAAATGAAATATACCGAACTGAAAAAACAGGACAAGGAAGTTTTTAACGCGATAAGGAAAGAAACTTCCCGTCAGAAAAAGACGATAGAACTTATCGCAAGCGAAAACTTCGTATCCGAAGCGGTACTCGAAGCGGTGGGAAGTCCTCTTACAAATAAGTACGCCGAAGGATACCCCGGTCACAGATACTACGGCGGGTGCAAGTACGTAGATATTGTGGAGCGGATAGCGATAGACAGACTTAAAAAGCTTTACGGCTGCGACCACGCCAACGTACAGCCTCACTGCGGCGCGAACGCCAATTTCGCCGCGTACCTTGCTTTGCTTACCCCCGGCGACACCGTGATGGGAATGAGCTTATCCCACGGCGGACATCTCACCCACGGCTGTAAAGCAAACGTCAGCGGAAAGTATTACAAAATAGTACCTTACGGCGTAAGTCCCGTTACGGAAACGATAGACTACGACGAAGTGGAAAGGATAGCCGTCGAAAACAGACCTAAACTTATAGTAGCCGGCGCGAGCGCTTATCCGAGAGAAATAGACTTTGCCCGTTTCCGCGAGATAGCCGATAAAGTGGGCGCTTACTTAATGGTCGATATGGCACACATAGCGGGTCTTGTCGCGGCGGGACTTCATCAGAGTCCTATACCTTACGCAGACGTAGTGACGAGTACCACGCATAAGACCTTACGCGGACCGAGAGGGGGAATAATAATGTGCAAGGAAGAATTAGCCGCAAAGATAGACAAGGCGGTATTCCCCGGCTCGCAGGGAGGACCGTTGGAACACGTCATAGCTGGCAAAGCGGTAGCTTTCGGCGAAGCTCTTACCGAGGACTTCAAGGAATATCAGCGTCAGATAGTAAAGAACGCCGCCGCTTTGGCAGACGAACTCGTTTCTTGCGGAATAAAGCTCGTATCCGGCGGCACGGATAATCATCTTATGCTCTGCGACTTCACTTCTTTGGGCGTAACGGGGCTCGAGGTGGAAAAAAATCTCGAAAAAGCCAATATTACCGTCAACAAAAACACCGTACCCAACGAAACGAGAAAACCCTCCGTCACGAGCGGAATAAGAATAGGCACGCCGTCCGTCACGACAAGAGGAATGAAGGAAGAAGAAATGAGACTGATAGCAAGGCTCATAGCGAAAATCGTTTTTGAAGGCAAAGCCGCTATTCCCGAGGTAAAAAAGGAAGTGGAACTTCTCGTAAAGAAATTCCCTCTCGATTATTAAAAAACGACCGTAAAATCAAAGCGGAACGGATATTTGTCCGTTCCGCTTTTTCGTGTAGAAAAGTATTTTTATTCGTTTACCGCGTCGGCATTTTCGGGAATTTCGGGAGGAGCGGTTTCGTTTTTCGTTTCGGGTTTGTTCTTTTCGGTAAGAATGACGTTGACGCCGTTATATGCGGCGACTATCGCCTGACTTAAAAGTATAGCCGCTAATATATCGGTAAACCAGTGTACCCCGGAAAGAAGTCTGCCGACTACGGCGAGTATCATTACGGCGTACGTCAGTATATTAGCGCAAATTCTTATCGGTTTGTTTTTTACAAGACGATTTATTTCCGTTATTCCCGTGCCGGCTATGCCGAGAATTATTAAGACGTGAGTGGAGGGGAAAGAGGCCTCCGCTTTCCCTTCGTCGAGTATCGGACGGCGATTAATTACCACCAGCTCGAAGAAAATGTACAAAAACACCATCGTAAGATACGTTATCGCAAGGGCGATAAGGGTATAGTCTATTTCTTTGAGGCTTTTTCTTTTTATCCCCTGAAAAACGCCTAATCCCGCGAAAACGACCGCTTCCAGCATCGTCATCATCATCAGAACGTCGGTCAACTTTTTCCACCCGCCGTTAAATCCGATAGCGTCGGCGATAGCCTTGTTTATCGAGGCAAGCCCCACGTTACTGCCGTCGGCGGCGATAGGACGTACGTCCACCGTAAGAAGCAATATGAGTAACAATATAAAAAAGGCGAACAAAACGCCCGATATTATCAATTGAAATTTAGCTTGTTTGTTCATTCGTATCTCTCCACAATTAGTAAACATTCAAATAATACCACAAATTTATTATATTGACAAGTTTATTCTTTCGGAGAAGCGTCACAAGCACGTTGCTTTACGCCGCAAATAAACGAACCTCAATCCGATAGCTCCGTTATCTGCGATAAAAAAACCGCTCTTTCGGAGCGGCCATATTACGAATATTACGCAAACATTATGACTAAAAGCATTATAAAGTAAACCGCCATTGAAAAAATAGATATAATTATTCCGGCGATGGATAAACCCCTGCCGTTACCCGTTTTGTTTGCCGTTTTCAGTCCGATTCCGCCGAATATTAAACCGAGTAAGGGG
Organism: uncultured Eubacteriales bacterium; assembly: GCA_902766965.1. GTDB lineage: Bacteria > Bacillota > Clostridia > Christensenellales > DTU072 > CAG-1782. Next base: position 8,751 of record CACXFJ010000081.1, read on the forward strand.
ATTAAGAACGAACAAACGAACCCTGCGATAGCCATACCGTTGGTTCCTTCGCGTTTTTGCGTTCCTTGCGCGCAACCGCAATAGGGGCAGATAACCGCTTCGTCTAAAATCGTACTTCCGCATCTTATACAATATTTCATTTATGTCCCTCCTAAAAATATATCTAATGTATACATTATATATCGTGGGTATCTATTAGTCAAGTATAAAAATGTTATATACTGTACACATTCATTAACGTACAGGTGATATATGAAATTACGGTTGTATGAAATTCTGAAAGAAAAGGGCAAGACGAAGTACTGGCTTTATATTCGTTTGGGGTTAAGCTATCAGAATTTTAACAAGATTATGAACAACGAAACGAACGGAATAAAGTTCAAGACGTTGCAAACGCTGTGCGAAGTGCTCGAATGTACGCCGAACGATTTGTTCGATATGAGCGAAGACGAATAATACGGCGTGATAAAAAATCGTAATTTACAATAAGTCCGAGGACGTATGCCGTCGAAAAATCATTTTCGAGAAAATTAAATAGTTGTATTACGGCGATAAAAATGCTATAATTTTCCCATAAATAAATATGAGATAAATCTCTGTTAAGGAGCAAAATGTCCGATTTTTTGAGAATAGCAACGGCGTCGCCCGAAGTTGCCGTCGGTAACGTCGAAAAAAACGTAAAAAATATCCTGTTAAAGGCTTACGAGGCGGATAGGAACGCCGCGCAGATAGTAGTCTTTCCCGAACTTTGTATAACGGGGTACAGCTGCGGCGATTTGTTCTTTCAGCATACTCTTCTCGAGGAAGCGAAAAAAGGACTGCGGGAAATCATAGAAAAGAGCAACGGTATGGACGCCATTCTTGCCGTAGGTCTTCCCGTAGACGTCAAGGGCAAGTTATACAACGCGGCGGCTATAATAAAAAGCGGCGTTTTGTACGGGCTTATCCCCAAGACCTTTATCCCTACCTATAACGAGTTTTACGAACGCAGGTGGTTTTCTTCGGGGGCGGAACTTAAAGAAAAGACGGTAAGTTGCACTTCTCTCGGAATATCCGATATACAAGCTATCCCCGTACCTATCGGGAACGATTTGGTGTTCGACGCGGGATTTTTCCGTTTCGGAGCGGAAGTGTGCGAAGATATTTGGGCGGCGGTTTCGCCCGGAGCGATTCTTTCTCTCAACGGAGCGGAAGTCATTCTTAACCTTTCGGCAAGTAACGAAATTATCGCGAAGAGAAATTACAGACGGACTCTCGTGTCGCAACATTCCGCCGCGCAATTATGTATATACGCGTACTCTTCGGCAAGCTGTTCCGAATCGACGACCGACCTTATCTTTTCGGGACACTCTATGATTTGCGAAAACGGCAGAATAGTCGCCGAAAACGAGAAGACGATAGACGGCGATTACGTTCTGTACGCCGACGTCGATTTAGGCAAGATAAGAACCGACAGACTGAAAATAAAGACCTTTTCGGAGTGCTACGCCGTGTACGGCAGCGACAGAGCGGTAAGAGAAATCGCCCTTCCGTGCGCGCAGAGAGAAAACGATTTACGTTATCTTACGATAGCGAAACTTCCTTTCGTGCCGAGCAGCAAAAAGGACAGAGCCGAAAGGTGTATGGAAATTTTCGAAATGCAGGTAATGGGGCTGAAAAAAAGAATGGACGTGACGAACGCCCGTCCCGTGATAGGGGTAAGCGGCGGACTCGATTCCACCCTTGCTTTACTCGTCTGCGCGGAAGCGGTAAGGAGAAGAGGCAGACCTCTTACCGACGTCGTGGGAATAACGATGCCCTGTTTCGGAACTACCGACAGAACTTATAATAATTCCGTTACCTTAATGCGGAAACTCGGAGTAACGTATCTCGAAATACCGATTAAGGAAGCCGTAATTCAACATTTTAAGGATATAGGACAGAATAAGGACAAGTTCGACCTCACCTTCGAAAACAGTCAGGCGAGAGAAAGGACGCAGGTCCTTATGGACTACGCCGGGAAGATAGGCGGTTTCGTCGTAGGCACGGGCGACCTTAGCGAACTCGCTTTAGGTTGGTGCACCTACAACGCCGACCACATGAGCATGTACGGCGTAAACTGCGGTATACCGAAGACTCTCGTAAGATGGATGATAGACGTGATTAAAGAAACCGATTCTTTCGTCGCGAGCAAGGAAGTATTGTCCGATATACTCGACACTCCCATAAGCCCCGAACTGCTCCCCCCCGACGCAAACGGAAAAATCGCCCAGCAGACCGAAGAGATAGTAGGACCGTACGCGCTGCACGACTTTTTCCTTTACTATACCGTCCGTTTCGGCTTTACTCCCGAAAAGACGTATCTTCTCGCGAACAAGGCGTTTGAAAAGGATTTCGACAAAGCCACCGTAAAGAAATGGCTCGTCACTTTCTACCGCCGCTTTTTCAGTCAGCAGTTCAAGCGTAGTTGTTTACCCGACGGCGTGAAGATAGGAAGTATATGTCTTTCTCCGAGAGGCGACTGGCGTATGCCGAGCGACGCGGACGGCGGCGACTTCGTAAAACGAGCGGAAAATTTACCGGAATAGAAAAAATCACCGAAAACGGCGCGGACTTAATAGGTTTACGCCGCTTTTCTTATAAAATCAACGGTCGAAAGGCGAGTTTCGGTTCTATAAAAAATCCCGATAGACGTTGTTTTGTCGGCGATTTTGTGCTATCATAAATAATAGATTATTTCTCATATAAGGAGTTTACATGGCGGATAAATTCGTAATAAACTTAAGCTGCGCGTCGCAAATCGGTTACTATATGGTTCAGAACGGAATTTCGCCGATACAGAGGCTGTATATTAAGAACAATTCTACCGAGAACGTGGAAAACGCCGTCGTCGCAGTGACGTCGACGCCCGCGTTTATACTGCCCGAAGAGAGGATAGTGGACGTCTTTCAAGCGAGGGCTAATTTAAGGTTCGACACCTTCGGAAAGCTGTCGCCGCTTTTTATGGTTGCGCAGGACAGACACGTAGACGGAACGGTCACGGTAAGAGTCGTCGTAAACGGCGAAGTAGCGGCGGAAAGCACCGTAAACGTATCCGTTCTGGCGTTTAACGAATGTAATCTTCTCAATCCCGAATCGATAGCCACTTTCGTAAGACGTACGCAGGATATAAACAGGTATATAAATTTAGCGAAAAAAAAGCTCGCCGACTGGCATATCTCCGATAAAGGCAACGGCTACGGAAACAACGGCAAAAACGCCGTCCGTAACTATTTTGCGGCGTGTTACAGCGTTATTGCCGAAAACGGATTTATAAGGCAACAGCTCCCGTCTTCCGCGGAAACCGCCATAATTACCGATTTCGGAGAGGTCTTCGACAGTAAAATAGCCACCCCGTTGGAACTTGCGCTCGTACTTGCTTCGATGGCGGAAGGGGCGGAGTTCAATCCCGTCATAGGTTCTGTCGACGGCAAGTTTTACGTCGGTTGTTTTCTTACCGAACAGTGTTTTAACGACGTCGTGACGGACGATCCGTCGGCGATATCGGGAAAAACCGGTTCGAACGAGCTGTCGGTGATTTCCGTTGACGCTCTTTACGGCGGCGAATCCTTTGAAAAAGCCGAGAAAAACGCAAACGTCGCTATCAGAAAAGCTAATTTAGCCGACTATTTCGTCGATATAAAACGGGCGAGAATAATGGGCGTTAGACCGTTGCCGAACAGGGTTAAGACCGAAGTAGGGTACGACCTTATCGAAAGCTCCGACTACGTCACGGCGAAAGCTCCGAAAAAAATCAAGGAATATTCCGCCGATATTACCGGCGAAAACGTTTATTCGAGAGAAAAGCAGTGGGAAAGGCGGTTGCTCGAACTCGATTTAAGAAACGGACTTCTCAATTTCCGCGTTTCCGCCACCGCGGTAAAGGTTCTTACCTGCGCGTTGGAAGATTTCGTCGAAAACGTGATGAATACGAAACAGTTTACTTTTCACCCCCGTCCTTCCGACGTTAAGGAGGGCGACGAGAAGTATTCGGCGACCTTCGACGACGCGGAAACCCTCAAACCTCTTAAAGATTACGTTAAATACGAGTACCTTAACAAAAAATTGCATACGGTATACTCCGGTAAAGAACACGAAAAGACTTTGCTTAACCTTTTCAGAAAGGGCAAAACTTTGCAGGAAGAGTCGGGCGATTCGAGCCTTTATATTTGCGCGGGATTTTTAAGGTGGAGAGAAAACGACGACGACGGTTTCAAATACGCTCCCGTTCTTTTGTTCCCCGTGTCGATAAAGAAGAGAGGGGTATCTTCTCCCGTGTACACCGCCGACGTAGCGGTGGAAGACGCGCAGATTAACTGCACCTTGCTCGAATTCTTATATCAGGAATTCAATCTCGATATGCGGGGATTAGGGAACGTTCCTCTGACCGATTCGAGCAGCGTTATGGCTGTCGTAGCGAGAATAAAGAAAGAAATTTCCGACAGGAAGGGGTGGATTATTACCGATAACGTGTTTATGAACGCTCTGTCGTTTACTAATTATCTTATGTGGAACGACGTAAGACTTCATATAGACAAAATGAAGGAGTCGCCCCTTATACGTTCCCTTATCGGAAACAGTCTCGACCCCGAATGTAATTGTTCCTCCGACGAAACGTTGACTTCCGACGACGCGTATATAGACAAAGAGGGTATGTATCTGCCCATAAGCGCCGACTCTTCGCAGTACGAAGCGATAGCCTCTTCGTTAAGGGGTTCTTTCGTCCTGCACGGACCGCCCGGAACGGGTAAGTCGCAGACAATAACGAATATTATAGTCAACAACATAGTCCGCGGCAAGAGGGTGCTGTTCGTCGCGGAGAAGATGGCGGCGTTGAACGTGGTTTATAAACGGCTTAAAGATATAGGCGTGGGAGATTTTTGTCTCGAACTCCATTCCGACAAGACTCATAAGACCGACGTATTATCGCAGATTATCCGTACCCTTAATCTTACTCCCGACGTCGCGGAAAACGATTCCGCCGAAAAGCGCGAAGAGATAGCCGCCGACGTGGATAAGTTAAGTTCGGAAATAAACGCTATGCACAGGAAGAGATATTTAGGTTTTTCCCTGTACGAAGCGATGCTTGCCTATCTCGATAACGCCGACGCCCCCGACTGCCTTAGGATAGACAATTCGTTCTACGAAAAACTTACTTTGACTTCCTTTAACAAGCATCTCGATTTGCTTACCGAGCTTGCGTTACGGGCAAAGGAATGCGGAGATATAGAAAAATCCCCCTTTAAGTTTATAGGAAGGTTCGATTACAGCGAAGAGTGGAGAGAAGACGCCGACGCTATGCTTTCCGTCTACCTTATGGAATTGAAGCATCTTAAACAGTACGCGAGGGAGTTGCAGACCTTGTTTAATATGCGTACGATTTCTCTGACGGGCGAAAAGTTAAAGGCGTTGTATATAATAGCCGACGCGTTGATTAACGATAAAAACGTCGTTAAGTTTTTCGTCAACGCCCGCGCGGCAGACAACGCGAAAGGGGTGGCGGAATCCTATTCCGAAGCGGTAAAGCACGGCAAGTCGATAGCCGAAGGATACGAAAAGGCTTACGGAAAATATCCCGAAAAGATAAGCGTAGACGACGTAAAAGCCGCCAAAGCGAAACCGTTGTTCATACCGAGAAGCGTCAAAAAGATTATGCCCGCCGACCTCGACAAAGAGGGCAGGGCGGAATTCTTCGAGCTGCTCATAAAGTACGAAGAAAACCGCGAGATTATAAAAAATCGTCGCAAAGAGATAGCCGACTTGTTCGGAATGAGCGTCGACGACGAGAGGCTCGACAAAGAGATAAAAAAGATAAACGAACTTTACGAGTGCGCGAAAGTTCTTTTTGCCGACTGCGATTACAGACAGTTCGAAGACCGTTGCAGAATTCTTTCCGAAAAGAAACCGCATATCCTTATGGAATACTACGTCAGAGCGTACGAAACCGAAACTTCTGCCAAGGATAAATTCTCGGAATTGTTCCGCATAAACAGAAAAAATCAAAAAGACGAAATAAATTCCACGATAGATTACGTCACGAACATAGAAAAAAATATCGACTATATACCGAGTTGGTGCAGGTATCAGTCGATAGTGGAAAGGTGCGGAAAAGAAGGGTTCGATTTCGTGCTGGAACCGCTTTCTACGGGAGCAATCACGGCAGAAGACGTGTTGCGCAGTTTCAAGAAGTGCGTTTATTACAACTTTATTCGCAGCGAACTGTATCTCGACGAAGTATTGTGCCGTTTTTCCGGGCTTACGCTGGAAGAGACGATGCAAAAATTCAAGACCCTTTCCGACGAGTACGAAAAACTTACGCGTACCGATATATATAACGCTCTCGTATCCCGTTTGCCGAAGACCGACACCGCGGGAGAACACAATCTCGAAAGGGTGATGTTGTATCGCGCCGAAAAGACGAACATGCAGGGGACTACCATAAGGTCGCTTTTTAAGCAGATACCGGAAATTCTCAAAGCGACTTGCCCTTGTATGCTTATGAGTCCCGTATCCGTGGCGCAGTATCTCGACATAGAGGGGGATAAGTTCGATTTAGTAGTGTTCGACGAAGCCTCGCAAGTACCTACATGCGAAGCGGTGGGCGCAATAGCAAGGGGCAAGAACGTCATTATAGTCGGAGACCCGGAGCAGTTGCCGCCGACGTCGTTCTTCCATACCGATTACAAGGACGACAACCATTACGAAGTGGAAGACCTCGAAAGTATTCTCGACGACTGCCTTGCCATAGGTATGCCCGAAAGACACCTCCTGTGGCACTACAGAAGCAATCACGAAAGTCTTATCGCTTTCTCGAACTCGTTCTTTTATCATAACACCCTTCTTACTTTCCCGTCGCCGAACGAACTCAACGCGAAAGTTCGTCTCGTGTACGTGGACGGCGTTTACGAAAGGGGCGGAACGAAACAGAACAAAAAGGAGGGCGACGTCCTTATAAAACACGTGTTGGAACGCCTGAAAAACCCCGCGGAAAGGAACCGTTCCATCGGAATAGTTACTTTCAACACGGCGCAACAAAACTACATAGAAGACAAACTTACCGCAACTATTCACGACGCCGGTCTGGACGAACTTGCGTTCGACCGCGACGAACCGCTTTTTATAAAGAATCTTGAAAACGTGCAGGGCGACGAACGCGACGTAATACTTTTCAGCGTGGGGTACGGACCCGACGGCAACGGGAAACTGTCGCTTAACTTCGGACCGATTAACCAACAGGGGGGATACAAACGCCTTAACGTAGCCGTGACGAGAGCGAGGACGGAAATGGTCGTGTTCAGCTCGATAACGGGCAATATGATAGACCTTAACCGCACCGACAGCGCGGGAGTAAAAGCCTTTAAGGCGTTCCTCGATTACGCGGAAAAGGGTCCCGATATGCTCGCAATAGACGCCGATAATGCAAGTTTGGCGACGAAAGGGCTTGGTGAAAACATAGCCCGCGACCTTAAAGACAGAGGCTTGGTATGCGAAAGCAATTTGGGCGTGTCCGACTTCAAGATAGACGTGGCGGTGGTAGACCCGAGAGACAAGGATAAATATATTCTCGCCATTATAATAGACAGCGAAAACACCGCTCGAATACAATCGGTTAAGGACAGAATAACGATGCAGACGAAGATACTCAAAAAGCTCGGTTGGAACACCTACAACCTTTGGAGTATCAATTACTACAATAACCCCCGTCGCGAAATCAACAAAATAAAAGAACTTATCGCCACGCTTACCGAAAAGAAAGTCGTGTCGAAGAAGACTATCAAGGAAGCTATGTCGCGTTACAAGCAGACCTATAAGAGCCTGTATATAAAACCGTCGGCAAAGAGCGGCGTGGACTACGTGATGAATTTTGCCAACGAAGAAGCGATTCTGACGAAGATAAGACAGGTGATAGAAACCGAATCGCCTATGGAAGCCGGGTATCTTACCGATAAAATGCTCGCCGCCTACTGCGTGCCGCGTACCGCGAAAAAAGCCGTCGCGCAGATTAACGCGTATATTGCCGAATACGAAAGTTTCCGCAAGGAAGAAGGCGGCAAAGTCTTCTACGTGGACAAACCCGTCAACACGTTCCGCCCGGTGGACGAAAGAGTGCCGAGAGAAATCGTAAAGATTTATCCCGACGAAATTCTCGCCGCCGCAAAGTGCGCGATAGAAACCGCCGTCAATATCGACAAGGAAGACTTGATTAAGGAAGTTTTCCGCCTGTTCAACGTTCCTAAAAGAACGAAATCCGCTACCGAGTGGGTGGACTCCGTAATAGAAAACGCCATCTCGAAAGGCGATATAATAGTAACCCCCGAAGGTTATTGCAAGATATAATATTAGTTTGGCGTTACAAAAAATTACGCCCCGAACGGTAAATTCGGGGCATTTTTATTAGATTTTGAAAGGGTAAATTCGGCGGTTTACCACTTGTTTTCGACGTATTCGCAGAACGCGTACATATCTTTAATTTCGAGAACTTTGCCGTCGTCGAGAATTACCGTTCCGTTCCAGAGACCGTGTACCTGATGCGAGTGCATACGGGCGATATCGAGTACGTTGGTGTCGGAGTGGTGGTCGTAGACGGGAGTCATCGTCATATCGAACCTGCCGTCCTCGGAAACGAAGCGCCATTTATCCATATATTTATCGGGCTTCGGGAAAACTTCCACGTCGACCGAGCCTATCTTGTGAGCCTTGCCGTCGTAGAAAAGACAGGTTTCCGTAGCGTTGTCTTCGTTGCCGATGCCCCAGGTTATTTCAAAGCCGAAGATATGTTTTTTGCCGTCCTCGTCTTTAAGATACGTTGCGCCGTTGCCCCAGTACCACACGCTCTTGTAAGGCCAAACGCCGCGTCCCCAGTCGAGTACGCAGAAAGTGTCGTCTTTCGAGAATTCTATCTTCTCGTCGCCGACTTTGAAGTATCCGCAAGCGGGCATACAATTTTGTTTCATCGTCATAAAAAATCTCGTGGGGAGATATTCGCCGTTCTTTTTGAAAGGGGTGACTATCGTGATGTTTTCGTGGTTTTCGAAAAGGTCCATCGTAAAGACGGTTTCTACAAATCCGTCTTTACTCGGTCCGCGGAAACGCACCGTACGGGTGGTTTCTTTCGTGTCCGCGAAAAATTCAAAGTTTTTGTTGACGTAATGCACGGTATTCGGACGGTCGCCGTTTTCGGGAAGTATATGCGACGGCTTATTTTTTCCGCCGAGCCATAAGTCCATGGAAGAAACGGTTTTTTTCTCTTTTCCGCTCACGTCGACGAGAGTCGCCGAAGCGTATCCGCCGATAGAAATGTTGGCTATGGATATCTGAACCATATATTTACCGTTCCCAAACTGATAAAAATCCCATTCTTTGCCACGCCAATGCGGTACGGCTAAGTTACGGTCGTATTCGAATACGTTACGTCTTGCCCAACCTCCCTTTACGAGCAAGTTGCCGCCGTCGTCCAAGAGTCTCGTTTTGTCGACGTACTCTACCTGATTGCGTTTGTAGCCTAATTCTTGCCAACCGACGTAAGTCTTTTTCATTATGTATCCTCCCTGAAATAAATAATATTTTTCGGCTTGCCGCGATATAAGCCGGAAGCGAGCCGTAAAGTACGGTTATTCCGTGGCGGGCAATATCCCGTCTCTGAACGCTGTGTAGCGACTGTACCACGCTTTGTTTTCGTCAAGTTCCGCCACTATTTCTTCCACGTCGATATTCTCGTCTTTAAGGTCCTCTTCGGATAGACCGACGAGTTTAATAAAATCGACGAAAGGCACGATTTTGTCTTTTTTCGCGTAGCGGCGGTTCCACTCTCTGTCGTTCAACGTGACGTAAAAGACTTTTTTCGATACGCAGGCGTAACGCAGATTTTTTTCGGTCATCGCTTTGAGAATACGCAGCATTTGCTTAAAATGTTTGCTCTCGTATTCCGACGGGAAGCCGTATTTGTCGCCGTCGCAAACGGCTTGATTGTGGTCTACGTACTGCTGAAAGATTTTTCGGTTGCGTTTGCCCATGGCGGAGGATTCGACGTATCCGAAAGCGTTGCCTTCCACGATATGGTTTTCAAAGACCTGACAAAGTACCGGGTATCTTTTTATGAGTTCGGAAAAGGTCATTTTTTTATCGTCGCACATATATTTAAGAACCTCTTTCGTAAGTTCGGCGTCGGAAACAGCCGAGTGGATTTGTTCGTGCGATTTTTCGGGGAAGAAGTCGGAATAAAGCTCAATAAGACGCAACCTCGTTTCTCTGCCGTAAATTTGTCTTGCCACTTCCTGCGTGTCGATAAAACTGTAATTAAAAGAGGGCAAGCCGTAGCGTACGCAGTCGTTCAGGATATATTTCGCGTCGAAGTGGGTGGCGTGACCGACGGCTATAATATCGTTTGCGGTGAGAAGAGCTTTTATCTCTTCGTAGTACGCGGTGAATTTTTCTTTTTTGTAATATTCCGAATAGGGGCAGGAAAGTTTTATTTTTTGTATGGCGAAACCCTTTTTGTCGAAAACCGCCCCCGGGTTGATTATCATATTGTCTTTTTTGATGACGTTAAAATCGCTGTCGGTAAGGATATATCCGAACTCGCATATTTTACCTTTACCGTCGAAACAGTTTGAACATTCGGTGTCGAAAAACAGTAGTCTCATTCTCTTTCCCTTTCGTTCAGCAGGAAACGATAAGCATCATCTTAAAACGTTCTTCTCCGTAAACGGCGTGGGGAATATCTTTCGGCATTATTATCGTTTCGCCCGATTTGACTATCCTTTCTTTGCCGTCCACGGTAAATTTGCCTACCCCGTCAAGCACGGTCGCCATTGCGTCGCCGCCCGCGGTGTGGGTGGAAATTTCTTCGCCTTTTTCAAAAGAAAACAGCGTCACGCTGACTTTCTCGTTTTGTACGAGGGTTTTGCTGACTATCTGTCCTTCTCTGTATTCCACTGCGTTTTTAAGTTCGATGACCTCGTCTTTAACGATATTTTTATACACTTTTATACCTTCTTTTTGGTTTTTATAATCATTATTACCGCGCCGATAAGCAATACCGCCCCTGCTACGGAAACGGCTACTATTTCTTTCGTCCCGAATAAAGCGGTCTTTTCGGTAGCGGTAGTCGTTTGCGACGAACTCGCCTTAAACACTACCTTTACGGAAATTTTTCCGTCGGGCATAATAAAGGAGATAACGTTGCCGCGTCTTTCGGTTACTACGGCTTCGCCGTCGCAACTTACGAGGACGTAATCGAGAGCGTAGCCTTTTTCGTAATTACTTAACGTTATTTCGACGAGACTGCCCGCGGTCATTTCGCCCTCTATCGCTATCTGCGAGTGTTCGCATTCGATACTGTCTATCGCCGATTCGGGATTCGCGTCTTCGCCGTCGACGGGTTCTTTATTGCCGTCGTCGGAATAGGCGGAGGGATAATCGGCGTAAAGAACCATATTTTCTTCCACCGTAACGGGAAAAGTCACTTTTTCGGTGAGGTTTTCGTCGTAATAGTATTCGGCTTCTTCCTCCGACAGGTCGCTTGCGTACAACGTATCGCCCGCAGAAAAACTTAAATCGGTCTCTTCATCTCCTCGTATAGTAATCGTGCAAACGGGACGAGACGTTATGACGCCTATAAAAGTAATCGTATATCTTCCGTCTGCGAGAGTAGCGTCGTCTAAGGAAAGAACGTACGGGAAATTAACGGTCGAACCGTTCAGTTCCCACGAATAGCAGTATTCGTCCGTGTCTAAATCCGAGTACCCTTCGTATATAGTAAAGCCTTCGTAAGAAGGGATTTCCGCAACGATTTGCCCGTCTATCGAATAAATTACGACGATTTCGACGGGGTCGGCGGCGGCGTACGCCGCGTTGAACGAAACCGTTCCGCAAAGGACCGCGATTACTGCGACTAATATAATAAGACTTAAAGCCGATTTTTTACGCATAATGTAATTTTAGCACAAAAAAAGTCGTATTTCAATAGCGACGGAACAAAATATTGCAGGTAAAATAAAGGTTTTTTGAATACGAAAAGGAATTTTGCGAAAACTATTTGAAAACAATCGAAACGGAACGGGTAAATGGGTAAGCCGAAAAACATTCTCAAAAAAATATTTTGTCAGCCGTTTTCGACAGCGGCAAACGGGGCAAAACGCATAATAGAAAAGATAAAAAACTCGAAGATATGGCAAAAGTATTTCGGCGCGCCGCAGAGTAAGATTAAGACGGGGCTTTATCAAGGGACTTTCGTCAATCTTATTTACGCCGCGTTCAGACTTATTACGGGGATACTGTTTTCTTCGGTGTGGTTTATTTCTATGGGGGTGTACTATCTCGTGTCGGGTTGTATGAAGATATTGTTGCTCGTTTGGTACGGCAAAGCGGACGGTATGCGAGGGAGAGACAGGCTCGTGTACGAATATAACCGTTATTCCGAGACGGCAAGGTTGCTGCTTCTACTCGACGTACCGATGAGCGGAATGATTCTTCTTATGATAGTCACCGACGCCGGATACGTCTATTCCGGGTGTACGATTTACGTTTCCGCAATATATACTTTATATATGGCGGTAATATCGGCGGTCAACGTGGTGAAAACGCGTAGGCTCGGCAGTCCGATATTCTCCGCGGCGAAAGTCCTTAACTTTACGTCGGCAATGATGTCGGTGCTCGGTTTGCAGACGGCGATGATATCGGCTTTCGCCTCCGCAAACAAAAGTTTGAGATTCGTATGCAACGCCGTCACGGGAGGAATAGTGGGCGTGGCGGTCGCGGCGATAGCGATATATATGACGGCATATTCTTATAAGGCGAAGAAAAAGCTCTTTTCTGCGGAATAAAAACCGAACGTGGTAACGACATTATAAAAAAGGCGAACGCAATTCACGTTCGCCTTATCGGTCGAGGAAAAAAATTATTTGTTTTCTTCCGAAGAGTCGGATTTCGTTTTTTCGTTATTTTCCGCTTCTCCGTCCGAATCCTTTTCGTCGTCCGACGCTACGGGACGGGGGTCGTCTTCGGGAGCGGGGAGAGTGGTTATTATATCCTTTTCGTTTACGATAATAGTCGACGCTTTGTCGAAAGCGGGCGTTATTATAGGTTCGTCCTTTTTCTTGCTTTCTTCTTCGCGTTTGGCGAGTTTTTCGTCGATATAGGCGTTGATTTCGTCAAGAGGTCTTTTTTCCATAAGCATATCCACTTCGTCGCCGTAAATGGTCTCTCTGTCGAAAAGGAGTTTTACCATGTTGTCGAGGATATCCTTGTTGTCGCGCAAGCATTGAAGGGCTCTCTTGTAGTTGACGTCTATAATCCGTCTTATTTCTTCGTCTATTATAGAAGCCACTTCGTCGCCGTAGTTTACCTGCGTCTGATAATCTCTTCCGATAAATACTTCCTGTTCGCCGCCGAAGAACACGTTGGGAAGTTTTTCGCTCATACCCCATTCGCATACCATACGACGGGCGATTTCGGTCGCGCGTTTTATATCGTTGCTTGCGCCGGTGGATACGTCTTCTATCACTAATTCTTCGCTGGCTCTGCCGCCGAGCATCATAGCTATTTCGTCGTTAAGACGATTTTTCGTGACGTGACTGTCGTCGTTTTTCGGACGAGAGAGGGTATAGCCTGCCGCCATTCCTCGGGGAATAATGCTTACTTCCTGCACCGCGTCGCAGTATTTCATAAGTTTGCCGACTATCGCGTGTCCCGCTTCGTGATAAGCGGTGATTCTCTTGTCGGCTTCGGTAATTATTCTGCTCTTCTTTTGCGGTCCCGCGATTACCTTATTGATACCTTCGAGAATATCGGTCATTACGATTACCTGACGGTTGTTTCTCGCGGCGAGAATAGCCGCTTCGTTAAGAAGGTTCGCTATATCCGCGCCCGAAAATCCGCTCGTCATTCTCGCGAGGAGTTTGAAGTCGATTTCGGGGGAGATGGGTTTGTTGCGAGCGTGAACCTTGAAGATGGCTTCTCTTCCTTTCACGTCGGGGATATTTACGTAAATTTGTCTGTCGAATCTGCCCGGACGGAGCAAAGCGGGGTCGAGAATGTCCGCTCTGTTGGTCGCAGCCATGATTATTATTCCGTCGTTTGTGTCGAAACCGTCCATCTGCACGAGCAACTGGTTAAGAGTCTGTTCTCTTTCGTCGTTGCCGCCGCCGAGCCCCGCGCCTCTCTGTCTGCCCACGGCGTCGATTTCGTCGATAAAGACTATGCAGGGCATATTCTTTTTAGCCTGCGCGAACAAGTCTCTTACTCTGCTTGCGCCCACGCCGACGAACATTTCCACGAAGTCGGAACCGGATATGGAGAAGAACGGAACGTTGGCTTCGCCGGCTACCGCCTTCGCGAAGAGGGTTTTACCCGTTCCCGGAGGACCTACGAGAAGCACGCCTCTCGGAATTTTCGCGCCGAGGTTAATGTATTTTTTCGGAGATTTAAGGAAGTCCACTATTTCTTTCAACTCTTCCTTTTCTTCTTCCGCGCCCGCTACGTCGGAGAATTTAACTCTGGTATTGTTGGAAATTCTCGCTTTCGTCTTGCCGAAAGTAAGCGCGCCGTTGCTGCCCTTTCCGCCGCGAATGGATACGAACATCAATATCGCAAGTCCTATTATAAGGACGAAACTTAATATCGATATGATAGTAGACCAATTAGTGCCGGCGTTGGGGTCGTTGAGATTGACGTACGGCATGACGTAATTTTCGCCGTTTTTATTGTGTTTTTCCACTATGTCGGACATAGTGTCGGCGACGTTGTTACGGGAATCGACTACCACTTTGAAGTCGCTTTTTTTGTCGTTTTTCTTGAATTCTTCGAGCGAATATCCCTTTCCGTTAAGTTTTCCGTTAAGGGCGGATTCGTCTTCGACTTTCGAAATAAGCACTCTCGCGGTGTAATTCCCGGTCATGATTATACCCTGAACTCTACCCGCTTCGGCGTATTCGAGAAATTCGGAATAGCTCACGACAGGCACCCTATCGGCACCCAAAGTCTGCATTAAGATTACCACAACTGCGATTATCAAAACGATGGCTATCAAAACGAATATCATTGATTTCTTATTGTTCTGATTTCTTTCCGGCATTTTTTCTATTTCCTCAAAGGTTAAAATTTTTTTTATTTTAGCATAAACGTCAGGTTATTGCAACAAAAGAAACGGTTTAGTGACAGCCGAACTAAGTTGTTTTCGGCTTAAACAAACGTACTCGGAGGGTACCGATGACTTAAAATGTCGCGTTACGCCGAAAAGCGCGAAGGTATAAGACGTTTTCTCGAAACGTAAGGCGACAATTTAAGTCTGCGCGCGTTAATTTCCCCCCGGAATCCAACGTTAGCTTCGATATAAAGACGGCGGTCAGACGAGAGTTTCTTCTTCGACCGTCGTATTGAGTTTATGCCGGTCTGCATAATTTAGTCTTAAATCTTTCACGAGGGTATAAATTTTTGCGGCGGTTTTTTCGGCGAGGGCGTCCACGAACGCCTTTTCGGCAAGGAGAAGGGAGCGGAGATTGTCTTCGCTTTTTTCCGCAACCACGCAAAGGACGGTCATGTCGCCGAATTTCGTCAGGTCTTTTTTTAACGCGGCGCCTGCCCGCAGTCCGCTTAACGAGTACTTCACTCTGCCTACGTCGGTCTTTTTGCCCAAACAGGCGTCCACTGCGATGACTACGCTGTGCGGGTGATGAATTTTAATAAACTCTACGTAGCGTTCGTAGTTTATTCCGTTGACGGGGCGGGAAGACTTGCCGTAAACGTAGGCGTTCACCCCGAGAGAAATCAGATTGTCGCCCACTTTCGGACCGACGCTGTCGCCCGACACGTTCACCGTGCCGACGCAAAGGATTACGGGTTTTTGAAAAGTAATTTTTTCCATAAGACGGAGTTTTCCCGTAATCGGTCCGTTTATTCGGGAAACCGTCCGAAAACAGAAAACGAACCGGTTTTTCGCTTATAAAACTTTTATTTTTTCAAAAATTTATCCTTATCTCGAAACCTCGGTTTTTGTACTTCACTATTGTAAAGAGATAACGTAACCGCCGCTCCGACGGCAAGTTCACTCGTCGTAACGAATAAGACAGGGCGTTCTCGATATTAGTTCTTGACGAAGTTCGGTTTACAAAGTATAATAATCGTGTATATATATGTGATATGCGAGCGCATACACGCACGGAGGGTATATGACGGGTATAATTTTGGACGTCGCGGTGGTTGTAATAACGGTGCTGCTTCTTATTTTCGGCATCTGGAGAGGAATGTACAAACTTATTTTCGGTTTGGTATCGGCATTGCTTGCGATAGCGCTTACTTTGCTATGCGTTTCTCCCGTGTCTACTCTTATCGTAGACAAGACTACGCTTGACGAAAGACTGGCTTCCGCCATAGACAAACCTCTCTCTACCGCTTTGCCTAACGGCGACGTGGTAATTCAGCTCCTCGACCTTGACGGCGACGGCAACGCTACTGAACTCGGTTTCGTCGTGGAAGGGGAACAACATCCTTTTGCCGACCTTCTCAAAGGCACGCCCTATTCGATGCTCAGCGGCGTGGTCGAAAACGCGATTAAAGGAAGAATAACGGAAGAATCGAGCGAAGTTACGTTCAGAGCGGCTCTGACGGCGTCGCTTACCGCTTATATAATAATGGTGATAATTTTTATTCTGCTAATGATTATCTTCTCGATACTCGTCGCGCTGATTATGAAACTTATTAAAAAATTCGTCACGCACACCTATCTCGGGCATTTCGTCGACAAACTGCTCGGAGCGGTGCTTGGACTTGCGATAGCCGCCGTCATTATATTCGGCGCGCTCGCCATAATAAAGATGCTGGGTACTTACGAATGGATAATCCCCGTCAATAATCTTATCGAAAGCTCCACTCTTACGAAAATTTTGTATAACAACAACTTCCTTTATACCTTTATCGTGGACAAAGTGGACCTCAAAGGTCTCATCGATAAAATCATAGCAAGCGTCGGCGGCGGGACGAAAGGCGATGAAAATTCGACGAAGGAAATCATCGGAGCGGTGAAAGACGTCGTCGGAATAACTAATTTTTAAGAGGTGAACGTATGAAATTTACCGGATTTTCTTCAGGTTGCGTAGGCAAAGCTCTGACCGTAATACTTTGCATATTGCTCGGTATGATTATAGCGATAGGAGGCGAGGCTCTCGCCGGATACATATTGCTTACCCGCGACGGAATGGTCGGGTACGTCGCCGATAAAGTAAACGGCGATTCCGAAAAGCCCACTCTCGTTTTCGACGACGAAACGAAATCCAAGAGTATTCTTGCGTGGGGACAGGAGATAATGACCGCCGTGGGCGACTTGTCCAATCAGGAAATAGGTTCTTTGGAAAAACTTATCGGTATGTCGATAATAAGCGACACCGTATCCGACGCAATGGGAGTCGACGCCGAAAAAATCAAAGCTTCAACCTTAAACAATATCGGCGAAACCATCAGCAATAACCTTACTTTGAATACCGCGCAGGATAAATTCAAAATTGCTTTGCCCAAAGACATACCGTTGTTCAGCGACGAAGAATTTTTGGCTAAACCCCTCAGCGAAGCCTTCGAAGGATTTACCGACCATAAATTATCCGATTTTATCAACGTCACCGACGATACCAACAGCGTGCTGAAAGAACTTTCCGGCGTGTCCATAAGCGAATTGCAGGGCAAGGCGGGAGACGAAAAGATAAAGAGTATGTGCTTAGGGCAGATAATGACTATCGACGCCTCTTCGAGCAAAATTCTCAAAGCCCTCAAAGACTGTTGCATCGAAAGTCAGTGGACGGACGAAACGAAGACCGCGTATAAGACCAAGGAAATCACCGAAATAATCGACGGCGAAAAAGTCACGAGGACGGTGGAACTTATGGGCATCAACGAGAGGATAGAAACCCTCCTCGTGTCCGAAGTCGTGGATATAAACGACGACAGTAACGTTATTTTGCGTAAAATGCGTGACGAAGGACTTAAAATAACCGAACTCGGAGGAAAGAAAGTCACCGATTTGGTAAACGATACGAAGATAGGCGAAATAATCACGATAAACACCGAAGGCGCAGACAAGAGCGAACCTATAATGATAGCTTTGAAAGACGTCAAGATAAGCGGACTCAACAACAAGATGAAGACGCTCAAGATAAACGAAATTTTCGCCGAAGAAAAGTTGGCGACGGGGGCTCTCAGCCTTATCCCCGCCGATACCGTAATAAGCGATATACCGAGCGAAATGACCAAGATTATGCAGTCGGCTACTACCGCTACTCTTAAAGGCAAAGGATTGATAAACGCCGATTTAAGCACTCTCGACAATCCGTCGAAGTTCAAGAAAGAACAAAAAGCGTTTATTCTTAACAGCAACGTGGGACAGATGATGGAAGGACTCATCGAATTCGTAGCCGATCCTATCGACACGACCGTCATACCGCCGAAGCCGAAGTACAGTCATATCGCGCCCGACCAAAGGACGATTAACGAAACTTCTTTCTCTTCTCTTACCGCTTTCGTCGCGGCGTACAGGCAATTCGAGACGGTGACCTTTGCTTCCGACGTGACGGTTACGATAGACGCGGCAGCCGACGCAAGCTTGCTCAAAGAAATAGGCGGCGTAGAATATTACTGTATACCCGTATTTAACGGTATAGCCGATACCGCCGTAACGATTACTTTCAACGGCGGCAACGTTCGTCTCGCCGTGTTGGAATCGGACAATACTACTTTATCCCGCAGTCAGTACGCTTACGCATACTTTACCAACGTGACCGAGATAGCCGGAGCGTACGCGACGGTAGGCGAAATCGCAGCCAACGACTTAGGCAGATAGAGGGAATGAAAAACTTTTACGTTTCCGTAATATCGATAGAAGAAAAAGGCGCAGGAATTCTACACGAGAACGACTGCGCCGTTCTTTTGCTCGGACTGAAAAAGTGCCGTACTCTTGCCGAAACGGCGGAACTTTTTCCGATAGGCTGTATTGCTACGAGCGAGACGACGTCTTTTCTCGAAAAAGACAAGCTATTATATATTGATAAGAGAAACAATCCCGATTTGACGCTTGCCGTGAGAGAAGCTCTCTGTCACGGAGCGACGGGAGTGGCGATACCTTTCGGAAATAACCCAAACCGCCCTTATATAAGAGAGGGCAGAGCTTACACAAAGAAGGAACTTGCCGCCGCCGTGGGAGAAATGAGAAGACTTGCTCCGCTGTTCGGCAGAAAGTTTACCGAAGTTTGATTTTTTACCCGTCGATTTTCGAAGCAGGAGATATTTGCAGGGAAAGAACGTTAAAATCCGAACGATTTTCAAAGCGGCTTCTCGTAATCGGTTGATATATTATAAATTAGGGTATAGAATATATAGGCGAATATAAGGGGGATAACTTTTCCCTGAAAAAAATCGGAGGATAATATGAGCGATAATTGCAGTCACGACTGTGGAAGTTGTTCGGAAAATTGCGCTTCTCGCGATATGAGAGAAAAACTCAACGCGAAAAGTTCTGTGAAAAAGGTAATAGGCGTAATCAGCGGAAAAGGCGGCGTGGGAAAATCTACGGTGACCTGTCTTCTTGCCGTGACCGCCGCGAAAAAAGGTTTGAAGACCGCCGTTCTCGACGCGGATATTACCGGTCCGTCGGTACCTACCGCTTTCGGTCTTACCGAAAAGGCGATGAGCGACGGCGAATTTATGTACCCCGTCGTTACGGCTAAGGGTATAGACGTAATGAGTATAAACTTACTGTTGGAAGACGTGACGAGTCCGGTCGTATGGAGAGGTCCGGTTCTTGCCGGCGCGGTAAAACAGTTCTGGACCGACGTCGTGTGGAAGGACGAGGACGTGATGTTCGTGGACTGTCCGCCGGGAACGGGCGACGTGCCGCTTACCGTATTTCAATCGGTTCCTCTCGACGGTATAGTGATAGTCACTACTCCGCAGGACCTCGTCACTATGGTAGTGGAAAAGGCAGTCAATATGGCTAAGATGATGAATATCCCCGTGCTGGGACTCGTGGAAAACATGAGCTACGCCGTATGCCCGAAATGCGGAGAAAAACTCGATATATTCGGAGCAAGTCACGTTGAGGCGACCGCCGAGAAATTCGGTATCGGACTCAACGTAAGACTTCCGATAAAATCCGACGTGGCAAAACTCTTCGACGAGGGCAAGATCGAGGACGCGGACGTCTCCGCCGTCGAAAAATTTTTTGACGGAGTTTTCGCGAGCGTGGAACAAGTGAAACGTTAGCCTTTTTCCAAAGGCGGTTTGAGGACGCCCGAAACATACGTTTGGGTTACTGTAACGAGAGGTAATTTCCCCGTGATTTTCGCGGGGTTACTTTTTGTATCAAAAGCCACCAAAACCACAATATATTGTGTCTGCAAAAAACACTCAAACAATATATTGACAAGCAGGATACGCCGTGATATAATCAAACAGCACAACAAAAACGGAGGAGAACTTAGGTATGTTCAGAGTTAAGAAAAGAGACGGTAAAATAGCGTCGTTCGACATCAACAAGATTAAAGAAGCGATAAAAAAAGCGTTCATAGCGAAAGAAATCGATTACAACGAAGATATAATAGATATGCTTGCCTTAAAGGTGAGCGCGGATTTTGCGCGTAAAATCAAGGACGGAATAGTCACCGTCGAAGATATACAGGACAGCGTGGAAGTGGTCCTTATTCAGGCGGGCTACGTGGAAGTGGCGAAGAGCTACATTCTTTACAGAAAACAAAGAGAAAAAATCAGAGATATAAAGTCCACCATCTTGGACTACAAGGACGTAGTGAACAATTACGTCAAGATTAACGACTGGCGAGTAAAAGAAAACTCCACCGTCACTTACTCCGTGGGCGGACTTATTTTAAGTAACTCGGGCGCCGTCACCGCCAACTACTGGTTGTCGGAAATTTACGACGAAGAAATCGCAAACGCGCACCGCAACGCCGACATTCACATTCACGACCTTTCCATGCTCACCGGTTATTGCGCCGGCTGGTCGTTGAAACAGCTTATAAAAGAAGGTTTGGGCGGTATCCCCGGCAAGATTACTTCTTCTCCCGCTACTCATCTGTCTACGTTGTGTAACCAAATGGTCAACTTCCTCGGAATTATGCAAAACGAGTGGGCGGGCGCGCAGGCGTTCTCTTCTTTCGACACCTATCTCGCTCCTTTCGTAAAAGCCGATAACCTTACTTACAGAGAAGTAAAACAGTGCATACAGAGCTTTATTTACGGCGTGAACACTCCCTCCCGTTGGGGCACGCAGGCTCCGTTCACGAACGTGACTTTGGACTGGGTGGTTCCTAACGACCTTGCCGAACTCAACGCTATCGTCGGCGGAAAGGAAATGGACTTCAAATATAAAGACTGCGTGGAAGAAATGCGTATGGTAAACAAGGCTTTCATCGAAATAATGATAGAAGGCGACGCCAACGGCAGAGGTTTCCAATATCCTATCCCCACGTATTCCATTACGAGAGACTTCGACTGGTCGGAGACCGAAAACAACCGTCTTTTGTTCGAAATGACCGCCCGTTACGGCACGCCTTATTTCAGCAACTATATTAACAGCGATATGGAGCCGAGCGACGTCCGTTCCATGTGCTGCCGTCTGCGTCTCGATTTGAGAGAATTGAGGAAGAAGAGCGGCGGATTCTTCGGTAGCGGCGAATCTACCGGTTCGGTAGGCGTAGTCACCATAAACATGCCGAGAATAGCATATTTAAGTAAGGATAAAAACGAATTCTACGAAAGACTTACCCGTCTTATGGACATATCGGCAAGAAGCCTTAAAGTAAAGAGAGATACCATCTCCAAACTCCTCGAAAACGGACTTTATCCGTACACGAAGCGTTATCTCGGCACTTTCAGTAACCACTTCTCCACGATAGGTCTCGTCGGTATGAACGAAGCCTGCCTTAACGCCAACTGGATAAGAGAAGACCTCACCCACAAAGCCGCGCAGGAATTCACCAAGGACGTCCTTAACTTCATGCGTAACAAGCTTAGCGACTATCAGGAAATGTACGGCGACCTCTACAACTTGGAAGCTACTCCTGCCGAATCGACCACTTACAGACTGGCAAAACACGACAAGAAGCGTTATCCCGATATAATCACCGCTTCCGAAAACGGACGTACTCCGTATTACACCAACAGCTCGCACTTGCCCGTAGGATATACCGAAGACATATTCACCGCTTTGGATATTCAGGACGAATTGCAGACCCTGTACACTTCGGGTACGGTATTCCACGCCTTCCTCGGACAAAAACTCCCCGACTGGAAAGCCGCGGCTAATCTCGTAAGAAAAATCGCCGAAAATTACAAACTCCCGTACTACACGCTCTCGCCGACTTATTCGGTATGCACCGACCACGGCTATATCGCGGGCGAATATTACGAATGTCCCAAATGCGGCAAGAAGACGGAAGTTTATTCGAGAATTACCGGTTATTACAGACCCGTACAGAACTGGAACGACGGCAAACGCGAAGAATTCGCTCATCGTAAAGTTTATAATATAGAACACAGCGTATTGCGTAACAGCCACGCTTCTTCCGCTTGCGGCTGCAAAGAAGAAAGCGAAAAGGCAGGAAAGGAATTGCTTCTCTTTACGACGAAGACCTGCCCCAACTGCAAAATGGCTAAAATGATGCTCGACAGAGCGGGCGTAAAGTACACCGCTATAGACGCGGAAGAACAAAAAGACCTTACTTATAAGTACGGCGTGCAGAAAGCTCCCACCTTGCTCGTTCCGAACGGCGATAAGTTCGACCGTTACGACAACGCAAGCGAAATAAAGAGATACGTCGAGGGCTTGAAATAATGAAAGACGTAATAGTAATCGGAGCAGGCGCAGCGGGTATGACCGCTGCGTTGTACGCGTTAAGGAACGGTAAAAGCGTTCTCGTATTGGAAGAAGAAACTTTGGGCGGACAGATAGCAAGCTCGCCGAGAGTGGAGAATTTTCCGTCGATTATGGAGATAAGCGGACTTGATTTTTCGAATAATTTATTTGAACAAATCACCGCGCACGGAGCCGATTTCGAGCTTGAAAAGGTAGAAAAGGTGGAAAAAAAGGACGATTATTTCGTCGTTACCACCGACTACAATACCCACGAAGCGAAAGCGGTCGTTCTTGCGACGGGAGTAAAGCATAAACACCTTAATCTTCCGAACGAGGAAAGACTTACGGGGCACGGCATAAGCTACTGTGCTATATGCGACGGAGCTTTTTACGGCGGCAAGGAAGTGGCTCTCGTCGGCGACGGCAACACCGCCTTGCAATACGCTCTGCTTTTGAGCAATTATTGTTCCAAAGTCTACGTTTATACCCTTTTCGATAAGTTTTTCGGCGACGCAAGTCTCGTTAAGGTACTCCGCTCCCGCGAGAATATAGAAGTAAGACCGAATACCGCAATATGCGGATATTTAGGGGAAGACAAACTCGAAGGAATAGTCTATAAAGAAAACGGCGAAACGAAAACCCACGACGTGGAAGCGCTGTTCGTCGCGATAGGACAGGTTCCCGACAACAAACGTTTCGAAAACGTAGTCGACCTTGACAAAAACGGATACTTCGACTGCGACGAAACTTGCAAAACAAAAACGCAGGGCGTGTACGTTGCGGGTGACTGCCGCAAAAAGGGCGTAAGACAACTTACCACCGCGGTAGCCGACGGCGCGAACGCAGCCATGGCGGCTTGCTCCTATATAGACTCGCTGTAATAATTAAAATATCAATTTGAACGACGCTCTCGGAAACGGGAGCGTTTTTCCGTTAAAAAGAGCGAAAAGAGCGAATAAATTACGTTAAATTCTGCATATTTGGAAAATATAAAAAAAATATGCAAAAGGGTATTCCCTTTTTCCGCCGTGTCGTGTATAATGAAATCAAAGAAGACAATTAACAATTTTTGACGCAAACGTACAGAAGACTAAAATTTTGAATGAAAAAATACTATTGCAAGGGGGTATTCTATGGTTCGTATGAAAAAACCGACGTTAGTTCTATGTTCGATTTTGTTGTTGGTCGCGGCGGTATTGTTTTTTACGATAGGAACGGAGTCGCAGGCGGAAGCCGCGGAAATAAACGAAGCGGCGTACGAAATTTTGGTCGACGGAGAAACGGTTTCCGAAGTTGCGGTTAAACGCGGAGAGACGATTACCGTTACCGTCGGATACGAAGGGAATACGTATATTCCCGCTGTAATTCTTGGTAGCGACGAATATCATATCGCTATCGACGGAAACAGATTTTCTCTTCTCTCGGACAGTGTCGTCGGCGGCGAACTGTATTTGTATTTGACGATAGACAA
Source organism: uncultured Eubacteriales bacterium (assembly GCA_902766965.1). Lineage (GTDB taxonomy): Bacteria > Bacillota > Clostridia > Christensenellales > DTU072 > CAG-1782. The sequence continues at coordinate 33,089 of CACXFJ010000081.1, forward strand.
GGATAATCAACTCGTGGGAATTCCTACGCCGTTGACCGTTTATCCGATTTTTGAAGACGATTTTAATTTAACGCAAACTATGACTCCCGACGGATACGAAATAAACGGTGAGTTCTCGTCGGCAAACGTAGTAGTGGATATGGCAGGCGAAGCGGTCGGTACTACGTTAAGCGACGATGACGATATAAGCGGAATTCTCGCTTCGTCGGGCAAGGATAGCTACGGCAACGTTACCGTCACCGTCCGTAGTCTTACTTTAAGCGGCAGAAACAATTTAGGCAACGAAATGCCGTTCACCGTAGAAAACGGCGTAGCAAACCTTTCGATAGATGCTTACGCGACGAATAGCGCGCTCGGCGGTTCGGGAACAAGCTTATTCCCGTATTTAATAAGTGACGCAAGCGATTTTGATTTAATCAAAAATTATGATAGCTCGTCTTCAACCGTTTATTTTAAACAGGACGCCGATATTACGATAAACGGAAATTCCACGTTAAACTTAAAAACTTTCTACGGGAATTATAGGGGTGGGAACCATACTTTAATTCGTAGCGGGGAGATGACGAACGGAGCATTTTGTCATACGAATAGGGGAACGATTACAGAATTGAACATTTATTATGTCAATGGTTCGTCAATAGCAGGGTTTCTTTATGCAGGTGGCGTATGTTCCATAAATTACGGAACGATATCGTATATCACCATAGACCATTATAACGAAAACATAGCTATATTAAGTAGTGTTACAGCATCGGCTTTGGGTTTGGGTGGTATTGTCGGCTGCAATATGAGTTCAGGTTACGTTATGAATAGTAATGTTTATAGAATAAATTTTACTCGAATAAATACTCAGATAGCAGACGGTGGAATTGTAGCAAATAATAGCGGATGGGTAGTAAATTGTAACGTATCAATGGTGCGATTTAGTTATTCTAAACTGTCACAGCAAAGTATAGGCGGACTCGTCGGGACGAATAATGAAAGCGGAAATGTCGGGCACTTATTTTATAGCGATAACCTGTTGTGTATCTTTGAACTTGATTTTACAGCCGTTACCTCTGTAGAATCTGCAGACGACGGCATCCTAAAAATCGGAAAATTAGTAGGACATAACAATAAAGGGACTGTTGATAAAAAAAGATACGAGAATACATCGGGTTTGTCTATATTGCCGAATAATCCAAGCTTTTTGATTTGGACGTATATTAAACAATACGACTATATCGGATATGACCAATAAATTGATAAAGGAGATATGAATATGAATAAAATAAATAAACGGCGTTTATGCTTTTGTGTTGTTTTATGTTTAATGCTAACACTGCTTACGGTCGGCTGTACGAACGGGAAGCAGTATTTCGAGCAAGGAACGGAAGTCGGATTTCAAAATCGTTACGGGGAATACACGATAGTCTGTGAGTTCGATGAAAATTCTCTCGGCGAAGAATATGCGAAAAAGTATAGAAATTTTTGTAAAGAAGAAGGAATAGCAGCCAAAGAAGAATTGAGGGATGCTACGGTATATAGAATGTTGCGGATGATTATCGGAGGGCAAGCGTCGTCATATACGCTTAAAAGCGTAGCCGAAGTTCCGAGCAGCACGCAGGTCGTATACTTTAACGGACGGAAACGTTTGGGTAAAGGCGAAATATTAGTCCACAAATGGACGTATTATACGTTGCTTGCAAAAACGTACGGTTTTTATATCAACGACGATTTGGCGAAAAAGATATTGGATAGCGACGACGTTTTGCCGAAATATATCGCTATGCTCGAATGTCACATTTTAATTACGGAATTGGGCATGTCCGTCGATTATTACGGCTATTCTTCCGTTTTGGACGAGAAGATAGGCAAGAAAGAAATTCCTTTAATGTTGTATGAACACGAAAAAGAAACTACCGCCGATACCGTCTATAAAGAATACGTAGTCGCGGGATACTATATCGACAAAGCCGATTACGACTATCTCGATACTACGTACGACAAAGAACAGTTCAGCTCGTTAGCGTCGTTCATGGATAGAGTTATAACCAAAAAAGAAAGGGAAATAAGGAAGAAATTGGATGAGATAGAAAACGCTTTTTACGTAAGATAGAAATACATAACGTAGTATATTTATTTAGTTAAAAACGGTAATCGTTCGTCTTTGGCGGGCGGTTATCGTTTTTTTGTGTTACAACGATAACAAAAAAGTAAAAAATTATTGCGGCAAATGTAAAAAAGGGGTTCCAAACTATTGCGAAAAAATGCGGAGCGTACTACAATATAGTTAATCATTAAGCGAGGTGAAAGCAATATGAAAGAATTTGTTAATACCGAAAAAGAGCTTCAGGACAAAATCGACGTAGAAAAGTGGCTAAAAAGCGAAAAAGCGGGCAGAGACCTTTGCGGAGAGGAAGATTTTTGCTCCTATTGCGACAAAAAGGAAGAATATCCTTGCGGACACGCTTGTCTTGTTTGCGAAAACAATAAGAACAGGAAAGAAGCGGCGGCTACGGTAAAAAGCGACGACGATAAAGCCGAGACCGAAAAAAAGGTCGTAGAAGTAGAAGGATACGAAAAGGTGATACGCCTTACGAGAAGTTTTGCTTCCCGTCTTATTCAGGACGAGAATTTGCAAAAGAATTATTCCGCCGTTAAAAATACTTTTGAGAAATACAAAAAGGTCAAAGGCAGAGTATCGTTCTCCGCGGAAACGTACAGGGCAGGCAGAGAAAAACTTGCCGTAGTAGCGGTAAGGGGTAAGTCTCTTTATATATACCTTGCCTTAAATCCCGTAGAGCTCGAAGACAGCAAGTACCGTTTTACCGACGAGAGCGACAGAGCTTCTTACGTAAGCACTCCCGTTAAGGTTAAGATTACCGGTTCCCGCTCGTTGAAACACGCGTGCGAACTTATAGATATTCTTGCCGAAAAGAAAGAACTTGTCCTTAACGAAAAGTACGAGCCTACCGAATACGTCACCGAATATCTTACCGATAAAGAGCTTATCGAAAAAGGTCTTATAAAAGAACGAACGGTTCTTGTGAAAAAGAAATAAAACCGATAAGAAATATCGATATTTTTTATCGAATAACCTATCGAAAAAACCGAAAAAAACGTCGCCGTCGGGCGGCGTTTTTCCGCTATTTTACAGTAAATTTTTGATATTCGGCGTGATAAACGGTGCAATAGCCTTGTTTTTTTCTTTATAGCTATGCTATAATATCATAGATACTGCGGGGGGAGTATCTCCCGCAAAAAACAACGAAACGAAAAAACCAAGAAATCACATAAAAATCAAGGAGGCTATTTTTTATGGAATACCGTATCGAAAAAGACACCATGGGCGAGATGAAAGTTCCTGCCGACAAATATTGGGCGGCGCAAACCGAAAGAAGCCACGAAAACTTCCAAATAGGCGGAGAAGTTATGCCGAGAGAAATAACTTACGCTTTCGGAATTTTGAAAAAAGCGGCTGCTATCGCCAACTTTAATCTCGGCAAACTCCCGAAGGAAAAACTCGATATAATAAGCGAAGTTTGCGACGAAGTAATCGCCGGCAAACTTTACGAACACTTCCCCCTCGTCGTATGGCAGACCGGTAGCGGAACGCAGTCCAACATGAACGCCAACGAAGTCATCGCAAACCGCGGTAACGAAATCGCCGGCAAAAAACTTCTTCACCCCAACGACGATATTAACAAGAGTCAGTCCAGTAACGATACTTTCCCGACCGCTATGCACATAGCCGCGGTACTCACCATAGAAGATAAACTTCTTCCCGCTATCGATAAACTCATCGCTACTTTCAAGCGTCTCGAAAAAGAGAACGAGGGTATCGTCAAGTGCGGCAGAACTCACCTTCAGGACGCAGTGCCTATCGGATTTTCTCAGGAAATCAGCGGTTGGCGTAACATGCTCGAAAAATCGAGAAGTCAGATAGTCCTTTCTCTCGACGGATTGAGAGAACTCGCCCTCGGCGGCACCGCCGTAGGTACCGGACTTAACGCTCCTATCGGTTTTGCCGAAGACGTAGCAAAACAGGTATCCGAAATCACCGGCAAACACTTCGTGACCGCCGAAAACAAATACCACGCTCTTACCTCAAAAGACGAATTGGTATTCGCTCACGGCGCATTGAAAGGACTCGCCGCCAACCTTATGAAGATAGCCAACGACGTAAGATGGCTCGCTTCCGGTCCCCGCGACGGTCTCGGCGAAATCTTTATCCCCGAAAACGAACCCGGCAGCTCAATTATGCCCGGTAAAGTCAACCCCACTCAGTGCGAATCCATGACCATGGTTGCGGTTCAGGTAATCTCCAACGACGTAGCGGTAGGCTTCGGCGCTTCGCAGGGTAACTTCGAACTCAACGTGTTCATGCCCGTTATTATCTACAACTTCCTCCAGTCCGTTCGTTTGCTCGCGGACGGTATGGTTTCTTTCGAAAAGAATTGCGTGACCGGAATCAGAGCCAACAAAGAAAAGATGGACTACAATTTGCAACATTCTCTTATGCTCGTGACCGCGCTTAATCCCTATATCGGATACGAGAACGCAGCGAAGACCGCAAAGAAAGCATACAAAGACAATATTACTTTGAAGCAGGCTTGCGTCGAATTAGGCTTCCTTACCGCCGAAAAATTCGACGAAGTATTCCATCCGGAAGAAATGATTTATCAGAAAAAGTAATCGGAGGAAAAGGTAAATGAAATTCAGTTACTATCCCGGCTGTACGTTAAAGACGCAAGCGAAAGACCTTGACAGATACGCGAGGCTTTCCGCCGCCGCGCTCGGGGTGGATATGGAAGAAATAAAAGAGTGGCAGTGCTGCGGAGCGGTTTATCCTCTCGCCAAAGACGAGATAGGGGTAAAACTGTCCGCCGTACGCGCCCTCGATTACGCAAAGCACGAAGACGGGCTTTTGCTTACTCTCTGTTCCGCCTGCCATAACGTAATTAAAAGGGTAAACGACGATATGCGTAACGACGCCGATATAAATTTGAGAGCAAACAATTATCTTGCGCTCGACGAAAAGTATAACGGCGAAACGAAAGTCGTGCATTATCTCGAAATGTTGAGAGACTACGTCGGTTTCGACAATATAAAGAAAGCGGTAAAAAATCCGATTAAAAAGAAAATCGGCGCGTACTACGGCTGCCTTCTTCTTCGTCCCGGCAAGGTAATGGCTTTCGACAATCCCGAAAATCCCACTATTATAGAAGATTTTATTACGGCTATCGGCGGCACGCCCGTAAAATATCCGTTCAGAAACGAATGTTGCGGCGCGTACGTCAAGTTGGTTAATCCCGACCTCACCGAAAGAAAGAGTAAAAAAGTGTTGGAAAACGCAAAGGAAAACGGCGCGGAAATCGTAATCACCGCTTGTCCTCTTTGTTACTACAACTTAAAACAAACCCCGTGCGAAGATATGGAAGTGGTTTATTTTACCGAACTTTTGGCGGAAGCTTTGGGCGTGAAGGACTAAGGAGGCACTAATGTCAGATATTTTTACGGTAGAAAACATTAAGAGAATCTCCGGCACGGACGTAAGAAAGTGCATGAAGTGCGGCAAGTGTTCGGGCAGATGCCCCGCTTTCGACGATATGGATATAAAACCGCACCAGTTCGTCACGATGCTCGGTCAGGGAAGAGTGGAAGAACTCCTTTCTTCCAAAGCCATATTCAATTGTCTGAGCTGTATGGCTTGCGTGGAGCGTTGCCCCAGAGGCGTAGCCCCCGCAAACGTAATCGAAGCGGTACGCGACACCGTCGAAAGAATGCAGGGCGGCGACGCTATAAAGGCGGAAGATATACCCGCTATCGTGGACGAGCTTATCCCGCAGCAGCTTTTGATGTCGGCGTTCAGAAAATACAAGAAATAGAGGATAAAGATAGATTATGCAGAGAATAGGCGTATTTATATGTCATTGCGGCAGCAACATAGCCGCCACGGTAGACGTGGAGAGAGTGACGGAAGCTCTCGCCAAAGAACCGGGCGTAGTGTATGCCGTCAATTATCAGTATATGTGCTCGGAGAACGGACAACAGCTCATAAAGAACGCTATTGCCGAACATAGACTTACCGGAATAGTGGTATGTTCCTGTTCGCCGAGAATGCACGAAGCTACTTTCCGCAAAACCGCAGAAGCCGCCGGGCTTAACGCTTATATGGTGGAAATCGCCAATATAAGAGAACAATGCAGTTGGATACATAAGGATATAGAAGAAGCTACCGAAAAGGCAATAGTTCTTGCCCGTACGGCGGTAGCGAAAATTCTTTTGGACAAGCCGCTTACCGCGGGAGAAACGGGAGTTACTAAGAGAGCTTTGGTAATAGGCGGCGGAATAGCCGGTATTCAGGCGGCTCTCGATATAGCGGACGCGGGATACGAAGTGGACATCGTGGAAAAGAGACCGACGATAGGCGGCCGTATGGCGCAGCTCGACAAGACCTTCCCGACGCTCGACTGTTCCGCTTGTATTCTTACCCCGAAAATGGTCGATTGCGCGCAGAGCGACAAAATCAACATTTTCTCGTACAGCGAAGTGGAAGAAGTCAAAGGCTTCGTGGGTAACTTCGACGTCAAGATAAGAAAGAAAGCTCGTCACGTAGACGAAACGAAATGTACCGGTTGCGGCGTGTGTATGGCAAGCTGCCCGTCCAAGAAAGGACTTAACGAGTTCAATATGAACCTTAATAATCGCCCCGCCATTTACATTCCGTTCGCGCAGGCTATCCCGAACGTGGCTATTATAGACCCCGAACAGTGTCTCAAACTTAAATCGGACAAGTGCGGACTTTGCCAAAGAAAATGCGGCGTGGGAGCAATAGACTACAAACAGGAAGACAGTTTCGTGGAAAGAAAGTACGGTGCTATCGTGGTAGCTACCGGTTTCCGTCCCATAAAATTAGACAACTTTAACGAATTCGGTTACGCCGATAACAAGGACGTCGTCACGAGTCTGGAACTCGAAAGACTTATGAACGCGGCGGGACCGACGAAGGGAACTTTACTCCGTCCGAGTGACGGCAAGCACCCGAAGGTAATCACTTTCATTCAGTGCGTAGGTTCCCGCGACGTATCGGGCTGCGGCAAGCCGTATTGCAGTAAGATTTGCTGTATGTACACCGCTAAGCACGCAATGCTTATTAGAGAAAAATATCCCGATACCGAAGTTCACGTGTTCTATATAGATATCCGTACCCCCGGGAAAAACTACGACGAATTCTATCGCAGAGCGGTGGAACAGTACGGAGTGGACTATATTAAAGGTATGGTCGGTAAAGTTTATAACGAGAACGGAAAACTTATGGTTCAGGGAAGCGACCTTCTCGACAACAAGCAGATAGTAATTCCTTCCGACTTGGTTGTACTCGCCACGGCGATAGAACCCGATCCGTCGGTAAGAGACATAGCGACAAAACTTACCATATCCATAGATACCAACGACTTCCTCACCGAAGCGCACGCAAAACTTCGTCCGGTAGAAAGCCCGACGGCGGGCGTGTTCCTTGCCGGCGTATGCCAAGGACCCAAGGACGTACCGGAGACGGTTTCTCAAGCGTCGGCTTGCGCCTCCAAGGTAATAGGACTTCTCGCCAAAGACAAACTTAAAGGCAATCCCTGCGTATCTCACGTCGACGAAAATATGTGTACCGGTTGCAGCCAGTGCGAACAGGTATGCCCCTACGGAGCGATTACTTATATCGATAAGGAATTCCGTATCGGCGGCGGCAAGACCGAAACGAGAAGAGTGGCGAGCGTCAATCCCGCTGTATGTCAGGGTTGCGGCGCGTGTACCGTCACTTGCCCGTCGGGAGCTATGGACTTATACGGATTCAGTTCCGCGCAGATACTTAAGGAGGTAGAAGCGATATGCAAGAGATAACCACTACGCATAAACCTTTAATAGTTGCGTTTTGTTGCAACTGGTGTAGCTACGCCGGCGCGGATTTGGCGGGGTCTTCGAGACTTTCCTATCCTGCGGAAGTTAAGATAATAAGAGTTCCTTGTTCGTGCAGAGTAAACCCCATTTTCGTGTTGAAAGCCTTTCAAAGGGGAGCGGACGGCGTAATACTTTGCGGTTGCCACCCCGGCGACTGCCATTACTCGACCGGCAACTATCATACGAGAAGAAGAATGGCTCTTATGTTCTCGATGCTCAATTATTTCGGAATAGAGAAAGAAAGGACGAGAATAGAATGGGTATCCGCAGCCGAAGGCGCAAAGTTTTCGCAGGTTATGAACGACTTTGCAAAAACCATTAACGAACTCGGCGAAAACCGCAGATTGGAGGATTTGAGATGCAAAAAATAGAAGAACTTATGTATAAAAGAGCCTCCGAGATGCTCGAAAGCGGAGAAGTTGACAGAGTAATAGCCTGGAAGAAGGGCGAAACCTGTTACGACGTTTCTCCCGCTACTTTTACGAAAGACAATCTCGAAGGGTTTGTTTACGACGCTTTCTGCGGAGCTAATTTATCGAAATATCTCGTAGAAGAAAGCAAAAAAGGCGGAAAGATACTCGTGTTTTTGAAACCGTGCGACACTTACAGCTTTAATCAGCTTTTGTCCGAACACAGAATAAAACGCGAAAACGTTTACGTCATCGGCATCGAGTGTCAGGGAAAAATCGACGCCAACAAACTGCAAAAGAAAGGAATAGACGGAATTTTATCCGTGGAAGAAAAGGGCGACAAACTTACCGTAAAGACTCTTTACGGCGACAAAGAAATAGCTTTCGAAGAGGCTTTGTCCGTCAAGTGCGAAACCTGCAAGAGTAAAGAGTTTGCCGTAAGCGACGAAACCATCGTCCTCAACGAAATGCGCGACAATAGAGAAAAGCGTTTCGAAGCGGTGGAAAGACTGGAAAAGATGACGGAAGAAGAACGCTACGCTTTCTGGCAAGCGGAACTTTCCAAATGTATCCGCTGTAACGCCTGCCGTAACGTATGTCCCGCCTGCACCTGCACGCATTGCGTGTTCGACAACGACAAGTCGGGGATAGCCGGCAAAGCCAACGCGGACAGCTTCGAAGAAAAACTCTTCCACATTATCCGCTCCTATCACGTCGCGGGCAGATGCACCGACTGCGGAGAATGTTCGAGAGTGTGTCCGCAAAACATACCTTTGCACCTTATTAACAGAAAGTACATAAAGGATATGAACGAGTTTTACGGCGAATATCAGGCGGGAGCTGCCGTGACCGCCCTTAACCCCATCGTCGACTTTACCAAAGAAGACGTGGAAGCCGCTACCGTGGTGGGAGGTAAAAAATGATTAAAATAAAAGTTTCTTTATTAGACGACCTTTATAAAAAGATTGCCGAAACGTATCCTCTCTATCTTCCCGTCGAAGTAGCGGGCGAAGTAAACTACGGCAAGTATAATTCGGACAGCAAGGTAAGACTCGACGTATTGAAGACCGTTAAGTCCCCTAAGGACGCTTTTTTCCCGCAGAGCGAAAACCTTGTCAAGTTCAAAGTGGACGGACAGAAAATCGAAGTAATCGACGTAAGAGAGGAAGCGAAACCGTTTGTGGTTATGGGCGTGAGAGCCTGCGACTATAAAGCGTTCGACGTACTCGACAGAGTGTTTTTGGTAGACCCGCTCGACACTTACTATCAGACGAAGAGAGAAGCCGGTATAGTCATTACCGCGGCTTGCGGACGCCCCGACGAAACCTGTTTCTGCACGGTGTTCGGGATAGACCCGACCGACCCTAAGGGCGACGTGACCACCTGGCTTGTCGACGGATACCTTTACTGGAGAGCTAATACAGCTAAGGGCGAAGAACTTACGAAAGCCGTTTCTTCCTTAGCCGAAGAGACCGACGGAAAGGCTGTGGACAAGCAAAAAGAAGAAGTCAAGAAAATACTTAAAAAACTTCCCAACGCCGATATAAAGCCCGAAGTTTTCGACGAAAACATGCTCGACCTCTTCCACGACAAGAAGTGGCAAAAACTCTCGGAGGCTTGTTTGGGGTGCGGAACTTGTACTTTCGTATGCCCGACCTGCCAATGTTTTGACATTAAAGAGTTTATAACGAACGACGGCGTAAACCGTTTCCGCTGCTGGGACAGCTGTATGTACAAGGACTTCACGAAGACCGCGGGCGGACAGCCGAGACCTACCCAAATGCAACGTTTCCGTCAGAGATTTATGCACAAGCTCGTGTACTATCCGAAAAACAACGGCGGATTGTACAGCTGCGTAGGTTGCGGCAGATGCGTGAAAAAATGTCCGCAACATCTCAACATAGTCAAAGTAATCAAAGCCTTCGGAGGTGACGACAATGAATAAAATCGAAGCGTTAATTCCGACCGTGGCGGTCATCACCGACGTCCGTAAGGATACCCCCGACGTAAAGACGTTCAGAGTGGTTACGCCCGAAGGAAAGAAACCGTTTGAACACAAACCGGGACAGTGCGCAATGCTATCTATTCCCGGCGTAGGCGAAGCTCTTTTTTCCATAACGAGTTCTCCTACGAACACCGAATATCTCGAATTTTCCATTAAGAAATGCGGTTGCGTGACCGAAATGCTCCACATGCTGGAACCCGGTCAGCAAATTACCGTTCGCGGACCGTACGGAAGAAGTTTTCCCGTGGACACCGTGTTTAAGGGAAAGAATTTACTGTTTATCGCCGGCGGTATCGGTTTGGCTCCGTTAAGAAGCGTAATAAACTACGTCAGAGACAAACGCGGCGACTACGGCAAAGTGGTAATAGTCTACGGCGCGAGAAGCGCGGACGACCTCGTCGACTACGAAGAAATCACTAAAGAGTGGGTAAACGAACCCGACTTCGACGTGCGTCTTACCATCGACAGACCGCAGGAAGGCTGGGACGGACACGTCGGTTTCGTGCCTACCTACGCGAAGGAACTCAATATCGACAACACTTACACCGCAGTCCTTTGCGGACCGCCTATAATGATTAAGTTCACTTTGCAGGGACTTCTGGAACAAGGTTTCGAAAAGAAGAACATCTACACCACGCTGGAACTTCGTATGAAGTGCGGCATAGGAAAATGCGGCCGTTGCAACGTGGGCGACAAGTACGTCTGTAAAGACGGTCCCGTGTTCTGCATGACGGAACTGGACGAACTGCCCGACGAATATTAAAAACAAAGTTATTAAAAGGAGTTTTTGTTTTATGGAAACAGTTAATATATACTTATTCGGAAAAAAATACACCGTACCCGAAGAACTCACCATAATGAAAGCTATGGAGTACTGCGGATACCAACTTATAAGAGGCTGCGGCTGCCGTAACGGTTTTTGCGGAGCGTGCGCCACGATTTACAGAATAAAAGGGCAGATGGAATTAAAGACCTGCCTTGCTTGTCAGACCAAGGTCGAAGAGGGAATGTACGTAGCCACTCTTCCCTTCTTCCCCCTCGTAAAACAGGTTTACGACATAGAGAAGATTTCGCCCGAACAGGCAATCATGATGCAACTTTATCCCGAAATCTATTCCTGCATAGGTTGCAACGCCTGCACGAAGGCTTGTCCGCAACAGCTTAAAGTTATGCAGTACATAGCCTACGCGCAGAGAGGAGAATTCGACAAGTGCGCCGAAGAATCTTTCGACTGTGTAATGTGCGGAATATGTTCTTCCCGTTGTCCCGCGGGCATCTCTCATCCGCAGGTAGCTTTGCTCGCCCGCAGACTTACCGGTAAATATATCGCGCCTAAGTCCGAACATTTGGAAGAGAGAGTCAAAGAAATAGCCGAGGGCAAGTACGAAAAGATAATAGAAGACCTTATGCAGAAGCCGCTTGCGGAACTGAAAGAACTCTATAACCACAGAGAAATCGAGAAATAGGAGGGGCAACAATGTATAATTACACGCAAGAACAACTCGAATCGATGAAGAAAGTCGAAGCGACCCGTAAGGACCGCGTCGGCAAAGAATTAAGACGTATGACCGCCGACGAGAAAGACGCCCTTCTCAAAAAGTTCCACCCGGACTACATAGAAAGCGCGTACGAAACCTTACAGGTCGGCGTAAACAAGGGAGACAAAGTCCTTCACGAACTCGCCGGACTCTTACAGGGTAAGTCGAGAGTGCTCGACATGGATATCGACCTTAACAAGGTAGACTACGACGTAGACGTGCTTATAATAGGGGGCGGCGGAGCAGGCTGCTCGGCGGCAATAGAAGCCGACAATAAGGGAGCAAAGACTATGATAGTCACCAAGCTCCGTATGGGCGACGCCAACACGATGATGGCGGAAGGCGGAATTCAAGCCGCCGACAAACCCAACGATTCGCCGGCCATCCACTATATCGACGCTTTGGGCGGCGGACACTTCACCAACAAACCCGAACTTTTGAGAAAGCTCGTTTGCGAAGCTCCCGAAGCTATCGAATGGCTCAACGAACTCGGCGTTATGTTCGACAAAGCCCCCGACGGAACTATGATTACCACTCACGGCGGCGGCACGAGCAGAAAGAGAATGCACGCTTGCCGCGACTATTCGGGAGCGGAAATAATGAGAGTTCTTCGCGACGAAGTTCTTAACAGACAGGGGATAACGATAGTCGATTTCGCCCCCGCGATAGAACTTATCAAAGACTCCGAAGGCAAAGCAGCGGGAGCGGTTCTTATGAATCTCGAAACGAAAGAAATTCTCGTAGCGAGAGCAAAGACCGTCATTATAGCGACGGGCGGCGCGGGAAGACTTCATTATCAGGGATTCCCGACGAGCAACCATTACGGAGCTACCGCCGACGGATTAGTTCTTGCTTACAGAGCGGGAGCCAAACTTCTTTACGAAGACACTTTGCAGTATCACCCGACGGGAGCCGCTTGCCCCACTCAGATTTTCGGCGCGCTCGTTACCGAAAAGGTTCGTTCCTTGGGAGCGCAGCTCATCAACAAGGAAGGCGAAGCCTTTATGAACCCGTTGGAAACCCGCGACGTGTCAGCGTCTTCCATAATAAGAGAATGTAAAGAAAGACGCAACGGCGTAAAGACCACCGACGGCGAAGGCGTATGGCTCGACACCCCGATGATAGAAATTTTGGGCGGGGAAGGAACCATCGAAAAGAGAATCCCGGCTATGATGAGAATGTTCGGTAAATACGGTATCGATATAAGGAAAGAACCTATTTTGGTTTATCCTACCTTACACTATCAGAACGGCGGTATCGAAATAGGCGCAAACGGTATGACCAACATAGAAAACCTCTACGTCGCGGGAGAAGCCGTAGGAGGAATTCACGGTCGTAACAGACTTATGGGCAACAGCCTTTTGGACATCATAGTATTCGGTCGTAACGCCGGTCGAAACGCAGGGGAGAAGTGCAAGACCGTAGAAGTAAAAGACCTTACGTTAAGCCACGTCGAGGCGTTCGATAAAGAACTTCACGACGCAGGGATAGAGCCTACGGAGCTTTCTCCGAGAATTCTTCCCGATTACAGAAGAAAAGATATGTAATGATTTAGGGGGCGGATTTTTTCCGTCCCCCGAATAATATTCAGGAGTAATAATGGGAACAGACAACACACAGAAAAAAAACCTTAAATGGGTTTGGATAGCTCTCGCCGCGGTAATTGCGGCGGGTATAATCGCGTGGTGTATCTATTGCGCTACGCAGGCTAAGGGGATATCGGGGATATTCAAATTCTCCACGTCGAAAGTTAAACTCGGCACGGACGTCGACGGCAACGTAATCGCGCCGACTTATTCGGTAATAGCTTTGCTTTCGGGTATATTCATTATAGCCACTCTCGGTTATCTTCTCGGAAGCATAACCATAAAAGGCGTGTCTTTGGGGACGGCGGGCGTATTCCTCGTGGCTATTCTTTACGGATATTTATGCACCCTTATCCCTGCCGATTTACCCATCATAGGGGCGTTCGGTATTAAGAATTCTTCCGCGCTTATGTACAATATGTACGGGTCTGTCGTTCAGAACATAGGTCTCGTGCTGTTCGTGGCGGCGGTAGGTTTTATCGCGGGACCGAGCTTTTTCAGAAACTTCAAAAAGAACGCTAAGTCCTACGTCGTTCTCGGACTTATAATTATCCTTTCGGGAGCCGTACTTTCCGTTCTGTTTGCGATTATCCCCGGAATAGGTTCCGACTTCTCGGCAGGTATCCTTTCGGGCGCTCTCACTTCTACCCCCGGTTTTTCCGCGGCGCAGGAAGCGGCAAGGTCGAGCGGCGGCAGCGTGGACCTGGTTACTCTCGGGTACGCGATAGCTTATCCGTTCGGAGTAATAGGCGTGGTTCTGTTCGTTCAGCTTATGCCTAAGTTCCTTAAAGCCGATATGGAAAAGGAAAGAGCCTTACTCAAAGTCGGTATGGGCGAAAAGGTGGAAAGAAAGGAAGGACTCTTCCGCTGCGACAGCTTCGGACTTATGCCGTTCAGCCTGGCGGTCGTGCTCGGTCTTATTTTAGGCTCCATAAACATTCCGCTTACCGGCAAAGGTTATAACGGAACCTGCTTCTCGTTGGGCAACACCGGCGGCGTTCTTATCATGTGCCTTATTATGGGTCACTTCGGACGCATCGGAAAAATGTCCATGGAAGTCAACGAAAAAACCTCGAAAGTTTTCCGCGAATTCGGACTTATGCTCTTCCTTATGGGCGCCGGCGTTTCCGGCGGCGTGAGCCTCGTGTCGGAAATCAGTAAGTCGAGTTTGGGTGCCATGCTCGTATTATATGGGTTCCTTGGCGGAGCTTTGATGACCTTGGCGCCGATGATTGCGGGTTACTTCTTCGCAAGATACGTATTGAAATTGCCGATGCTCAACATATTAGGGTCGATAACGGGGGGTATGACGTCCACTCCCGCGCTCGGCACGCTCATTAACGTGGCGGGAACCGACGACGTAGCTTCCGCGTACGCTTCCACTTATCCCGTGGCTCTCGTACTCGTAGTGCTTGCGTCGCAGTTTATAATTACCCTTTTGCCCGCGGCGGTATAAAGGTAATTCCGACGAAAAAAGACTAATAAAAGCGTCGCGGTAATTTGTGACGCTTTTGTTAAATAACGTATAGTAGATTAAAGAAAACGGGATAATGGTTTTATGACGAAAAAAAGAATACTTACGGCGCAGGATATTTCCTGTATAGGAAAATGTTCTTTGGCGGTGGCTTTACCGATAATATCGGCTTGCGGAGCGGAAGCGGCGCCTTTGCCGACGGCGTATCTGTCGTCGCATACGGCTTTTCCCGACTACTATTTCCGACCGCTTACCGAAGAAATGGAAAATTCAATTAGTAAGTTCGTTTCGCAAAAAGTTTTGTTCGACGGAATTTACAGCGGTTTTTTAGGAGAAAGAAGGCAGATAAAAATTCTTTCCGAAGCGGCGGATAAGTTAAGAAAAGACGGCGCGTTCGTCATTATAGACCCCGCGATGGCGGACTTCGGAGAGTTGTACCCGTGTTTTGACGGCGGTTTCGTCGAAGATATGAAAGAGTATATAAAAAAAGCCGACGTAATAGTACCCAACCTTACCGAAGCGGCAATTCTTACCGATACGCCGTACAAAAACTGCGGATACGGCAGAGATTACGTCGAAAAGATAATAAAAAAACTTTCCGACGGAAAACGGAAAGTCGTAATTACGGGAATAAGTTTCGACGATAAAAAAGTGGGGGCGTACGGATACGACGGGGAAAAATATTTTTACGTCGCCGACAAAAAATTCGACGGCAGGTTTTACGGCACGGGCGATATATTCGCAAGCGTACTTTGCGGAAAATTGTCGGCAGGCGACGAGTTCGTTCCGGCGGTGAAAGCGGCGGTCTCTTTTACGGCGGAGAGTATAAAACAGACCGTCGAAAGTCGCGACCGAGTCTGGTACGGTGTGGAATTCGAGAAAATTTTACACAAACTATCCGATGATAGGCGAAGCGAAAATTAAAGTTTTTTATGCGGACGCCGTAATTACACGACGGTAAGCAATTCTTCCGGGGAATGAATGAGAATAGTAGCGCCGACCGATTTGAGATACGGTTCGGAGCGAAAGCCCCAACATACGCTTACGCAAGGAAGAGCGGCGTTTTTTGCGGTGGCGATATCGACTTCGCTGTCGCCTATATAGACGGCGTCCGAACGGGGAACGTTGAGGGCGGACAGTACGAAATTTACCGAATCGGGATAGGGCTTTTTTCTTATCCCGTCCTTTTGTCCCGTTACCGAGTCGAATATATCGGGGAAATGTAAATTTACCAAGTTCTGTACGGCGGAGTCGATTTTATTCGATACGACCGCCAAAAGGCAACCTTTCTTTTTAAGTTCGGACAAAACATTCTTTATTCCGTCGTAAGGGCGTGTGGAGTCGTTGCAATGCTCCGCGTAGTAGGTTTTGAAATCGGCAAACACGGTATCCGTTACTCTTTCGGGCGTACCGTACGGCACGCTCAAATCAATAAGTTTTCTTATGCCGTTGCCCGTGAAAGCGGTGACTTCGTCAATATTTCTTACGGGAAGTCCGCTTTTTTCGAGCGAATAATTCACCGCGACGTACAAGTCGTTTATGGTGTCGAGGATAGTTCCGTCAAGGTCGAAAATAAACAGTTTTTTCATTTTATCCGATATGCTTTTTAAGGTATATGTATTCCGACAATAATTTAACATTGAAAAAAAGGTTTGTCAACCGATAAACGCGAAGAGAGAAAAATCGCGACGCAAAATATGAAAAAAGTTTCACATTTTATTTGACGAGGGCAAAGAATAGTGATAAGATAAGTATAGACAGGAACGACGTTCGCGGTTATACCGACCTCCGCGAGAATGGCGGAACGCGTGGACGGTGATATTTTTTGCGGACAATACGATATAAATATTAGCGTGTTTGGGTATCCGAAACACAATATCGGGTATGCGTAAGGAGAATATATGAAAAAAACCACTTTGAAAATCGACGGTATGATGTGCGGCATGTGCGAATCGCACGTGAACGATATTATAAGAAAAACTTTCCCCGTGAAAAAAGTGACTTCTTCGCACGTCAAGGGCGAAACGGTCGTTATATCCGACGATTTGTTCGACGAAGAGCAATTGAAGAGCGCCGTCGAATCTACCGGTTATCGCGTGTCGGGAATAAAAACGGAAAACTACGAAAAGAAAGGACTTTTTTCTTTTCTGAAAAAATAATTTGCGTATTTGAGATAATAGTGTATCCTTGAAATATATTTTTTTGCAAAAAGAGCGAGAACGTAACCGTTTTCGCTCTTTTTCGTCATCGGTTTTTCCGTCGGTACGGACTATTTTTTCGGGGAATTGCCGAAGCGGTTGTACATATAGTAGTGGCACTCTTTGTCGGCGTTAAAGAATTTTCTGTTGGCGTCGGATTTTTTGCCGAAAGCCTTTTCGAACTGCGGAGCGGAAGTGATTACGTTTATTTCCCAATCGGGAAGATTTTTTACCGCGTCGCCGAAAGTACGGTAAAGTAAATTCGCTTCTCTCGGAGTAAGCAGCCTTTCTCCGTAAGGGGGATTAGTCACGATTACGCCGTTTTTTAACGAACTGCTTAATTCTTTTACGTCGCGGACCTGAAAATGAACGTAATTCCTTACCCCGGCTTTTTCGGCGTGTCGCAAGGATAGTTTTATTGCGTCGGGGTCTATATCGTAGCCGGCGAAATCGAGTTTCCGTAAATTTTCGTTATCTCTCGCTTCTTCCAAGGATAGGTCGTAGACCGACTTGTCGAAGGTATCCCAATGGCGGTAAGCGAAATCTCTGTCTCGCCCGGGAGCTATGCCGAGAGCCATTCTCGCCCCTTCGGTGACGAGCGTACCCGAACCGCAAAACGGGTCGATAAAAGGTCTTTCCGCCGAAAAACCGGAAAGAAGAAGCAACGCGCAGGCGAGGGTTTCTTTCATCGGAGCCGCTCCGACGAAGTCGCGGTATCCGCGTTTGTGCAGTCCTTTCCCCGAAGTGTTTATAAGGAGCGTGCATAAATCGTTCCTTATCGAAAATACTATTTCGGTTTCCGCGCCGTTTTCGGGGAAATACGAAGTTTTCGTGGCGAAAGCAAGCCGTTTGAAGATGGCTTTTTTTATGATTTTCTGACAGTCGGAAAGGGAGAAAAGTCGACTTTTTACCGATTTTCCGTTGACGATTACCCGGCTTGATTTAGTAAGATAGTTTTCCCACGGAAGGGAGTAGACCGCGTCGAAAAGTTCGTCGAAAGATTCGGACGGGAAAGTCGCTACTTTAATATACACTCTCTCGGCGGTATGAAGAAACATATTCAGTTTTGCCACGGCTTTTTCGTCGCCCGACAGGTTTATGCTGCCGTCGATGGCTTTCGCGTCGAAAAACGACATTTTGCGGAGTTCTTTTTTCAATACGCTTTCCGTACCGAAAGCGCAGGTTACGACAATATCATAGTTCATACGACGATTTTACCACGGTTTTGCCGATTAGGAAACTGTTTAGCGATAAACGGCGGTTTTTCTTTCCGCAAGGTTTGATAAAACGGCGTTTGGCAGGGCGGTTTTTCTCACGCGTGCGTACGCAGTATAAGTATTAAATAAAAAATTTAGCTATTGACTAAGACGAATACGTAATGTATAATAAAGAGGAAATTTTAACTTAGGAGAGTTGATGCAATGAATATGACCAAGCTTAGAAGAAAGCATAATCGTTATCGTTGTTTGAAGACAATATCCTATTTGCTCGGATTCCCGCTGTTTATTTTACTTACGATAGTGGGTTCTATGTGCCTTTTCAGATGGGACGCTTATACCGATATCAAGTGGTACGGAATTATCGCTTGCGCGGCTATGTGGCTCCTTTCCGTGGCGCTGCAAATAATTATCAGTCTGATTACCAAAAGTTATAACGCGCGTACGATGTTTATGCTGATTGTGTCCGTCCTTTTCGTTTTGGGCGGTTCGGTGTTCTGCGATATCTACGTAGGTAAGAAGTATGACGAAATAGCGAAAAAATACGCTCAATACGGAGTAGAACTCAATACCTACAAGTACGAATCGGGCTGGGTAGAGACCTGGACGAAAGAGAAGAAGGGTACGGCGACGAAGTACGGCGAAGACGTATACGCTTTTTGCGAAATCTATAACATCGAATACAAGTCCAAAAACTACGGCGACTATAACGGCAACAAAGTCGACGACATCGCAAACGCCAAAGCGAACGGAAAAGCCAAAAAAGATATGACCGACGCCGATTACGTATTGAGTAAAGTGACTTACGACAAGAAAGAAGACGCTTATTACAGCATCAACGGTCTTTACGCCGACGGTTTTATTTTCGGATACAAACAGGCTCTCGATATTCTTGTAGATTACAACCAAGCTAAATTCGATATCGAACACAAGAAAGTGGAAACGACCGATAAGGACGGTAACGTCACCGTAACGTACGAACTTAACGGCAAGAAAGCCGACGAAGAACTCGATAAGGCGCTCAAAGCTCTCGACGGCGACAGCGAATGGATAGCTTATAAAAACAGCGCCGAATATCAGGAAGTCTACGGCAAAGGCGGTAAGGCTTACACCTATATGCTTAACGTAGAACGTCTCGACAAAATTCTCGGAGCGTTGGGTACCGGCGTAGTCAACAGTTCCGTTCTTACCGACATAGGCAAATTCGTCGACGTGGACGGTTTGCTCGCAAGCGTGGGACTCAGTAAAAACGACCTTAAATCTTTGAGCGTGGATAAGTTGCTCGACGTGGTCAACGGACTTCTCAAAGGTCTGTCCGCGGAAGAAGGAATCGGAGCTGTTCTCGCAGGAATGGGTATAGACGTAACCAAACCTATCACGGAAGAACACCTTCTCGATATATTGGCTAACTTCTCTTATTATCAATATCCGACGTTGAAACCTAAATTCTCTTTCATCAAAGACGAAACATTGCGTACTTACGCTTTGGCTAACTACTACGCTACCGTTCACGGAGCCAACGTAGGCAGCGTGCTTGCCGGCGACAATATAGGACACGTCACGATGTCCACGAACGGTTATCCCGCCGACAGATTCGCTTATTCTCTTACCGAACTTTACACTCTTAAAGCTCGCGGAGAATTGGCTCAATATTATCCTTTCATGCTGGCGAGAAGATTCGGTTATATCTGCGCGGGCATAATTGCGTTGATGACGGTGTACTATTACCTCAACAAACGTAAAGAAGACGAAGCGTTCGCGCTTATAGTAAACGGAGGCAGACGTTAATATGAAAAAAGCATTACAGGTAATTTTACATATTTTAGGTTTCCCCGCGCTCATAGCTTTGGTAGTCCTTATAAATCTTCCCATAATCAAGGGAGGAATAAGCTACGGCGTAATGGTGTTCGTGGGAGTTATCGTTGCGGCAGTGATGGCTCTTATCTATTACATCGCCTTTATTTGCGTGGTAAAGAGTAAGAAAAAATCGATATTAAAACAAACCGTCACTCTGTGTCTTGTCGTATTCTTCACACTTTGCGGTTTCTGGATAGTAGTGGATATCGCTTTGCCAAACTTCTTCGCCGACGCAACGAGCAAAACGGTTTTCTACGAAGATTTGGTCGACAACTATCAGGCGAGAGCCGACGTTCACGTAGCTCTTAAGGACGAATATATAAGAAGAGCGTATAACGCGCACAACCTGCCCCGTGAAAACGAAGAGGGCGGATATACCCTCGAAGAGTATCAGGAACAGGGCGTAAGAAACGAGAACGTTCAAAAACTTCTCACCATTCAGTTCGCGAGCATAGATTCCGACGGATACGCCTCTTTCGTAGACCCGTGGATAGGCATGGCTAACGACGATCGTCTTACCATTCCCACTCTTATTCACCTTATGACCGACGACAGAACCAAGAATATGGAGAACGTCGATTTCGCCTTGTACGACAAGGCGTTAGAGCAAGTGAAGAATGACCCCGTATTGTGGAACGTACTCGATATGATGGGTAAACCTATGGATATAGATATGGAACTTGACGGAACGGTATCGTTGGTAATAAACCTTCTCAGCAACGACCTTGCGAAGATAATCGGCGACAAGGATATACTCGGTTCTCCCATATATATTTCCTACAACGACAAGGCGATTACCCTCACCCCGAGCAACGAATCCCGCGGCGTCCTCGACTATATGAGTATGGCGTGGCTCAACAACAACGGTCTCCTTTACGCGATAGTCACTCTTATTTCCGTCCGTACGGTATTCCTTATCTTCGCAGGTTGGATGATATTGACCAACTTTATGATAGGCTTGCTCCGCGGAATGGGGAAAGAAAAGGTTAATCTCGTCAAGGTAAAGAGAGGCAAAGGCAAGGAAGAAGAACCCGCCCGCGCCGACAGACCCGCAAACAGAGGTTACGACGCGAATCAGTACAGATACGGCTACGTCGTCGCTCCTAATTTTTATCCGCAAATCAATATGGCTGAAATAAGAAGACAGCTTATAAGAGACAGCAGAGAAACGAGAAGAGACGATTACGAAGACTAACAAAACAGTTAATAGTAAGATAAAAGAACCGTTCGTAAGAGCGGTTCTTTTTTACGCGTAGTTTCGGAGCGTTCAAGTATAGTCGCAAAAAACTCTGATACATATCCGCTTTTTTGTAGTTGTTTTAGTATATACCGCTTGTGTAAAATTACTTTCCCCCGTTTTTTGCTGCGTAAAGCAACGTGCGTGGGACGCGAACGGAAAAGGAGTGGCTCAGGTGCGTGGGACGCTCCGCCCAAAAAACTAAAATTGACTTTATACGTATATCAAGGTATAATAAATAATAATAAACGATATATGAGTAAGAACAATAAATTAAGAATAGTTTTAATTTTCGTTATAGTGTGTTTGGCGGTAGGGTGTCAGGCATGCGTTTCTTACGGGTTTAATTCGGCGGACAGCGACGTAAATAAGAACTATTCCGAAATAAAGGCGGCGGAAGCAGTTAAGGGAGATATAGTAAACCCCGTCGTCCTTATATGTTTTGCCGACGAGAGCGTAGAGCAGACGAAGGCGTCTTTTACCGACGCGGTCAGAAATTATTATATAGGCGAAAGCAATTCTCTTCAAAATTATTATTCGACGATTAGTTACGGGCAGATAGGTATTACTACCCTTTTCCCCGAAGCGGACGGAGAATTGTTCGTGTACAAAGCGTCAAAGACGAGAAGTTATTATAAAAACATTAAAGAAAAATCCGGTGATAGCGTAAGGAAAACAGCCGAAAGCGAGCTTCTTAACGCGGCGTTAAACGCGGCGGCGAGCCATTATGATTTTCAGGACTACGACCTCGATAGAAACGACGACGGATACGTCGATAGCGTATCCTTTTTAGTCAGCGGCGAAGACTCGAACGGAAGCGGCTGGGGCGGACTTTTGTGGCCCCACTCGTGGAATCTTGCCGAAATCAGCCGGTCGGTAGGGCAGGTTACGGCAAAGCTCGGCGGCGTTACGGTCAATAAATTTTCCCTTAACTTTATAGAAACGGTTGACGTAGGGTTTTTGTGCCACGAAACGGGGCACGTTTTCGGTATGCCCGATTTGTATCATTATAAATACGACAAGGATTACGTTCAGGTAGGGCAGTGGGATATAATGCACCTCAATCAGTCCACGCCGCAGTATCCGACGGTATATTTAAGGGATAAGTATTTAGGGTGTATAGGCGATAATCAGCTTATCGATATCAAGACTAACGGAACTTATACCTTAAAACCCGTTTCTACCGCGACTGCGGAAGACGTCCTTGCGTACAGACTCGTCATTAACGATAAAGAAAGCATATATTTCGAATACAGGAACAATTCCGTATCCGTCTACGACGGCGGACTGAGCGGCAGCGGACTTATAGCGTACAGAGTAAATTCTTCCGTCGACGGCAACGAGGAGGGAAAGAGGAGAAGTACGTCAAATCCCGACGAAGTCTACGTTTATCGTCCGTCGGTAGCGACTAACGGCGGTACGAAGAACAAAGAACTCACTAATTTATCGTACGCTTATCTCAACGAAGACAATCAGAAGTTCCGTTCGCTCGGAACGCAAACGATAACGACGAAATACGACGAAAGGAATATTTTTCTTACCGACGGGAGCAATACCGGGGTAATAGTGCGCGTGACGGAAACGACAGATGAAAAGATAAGTTTCGAAATCGACGTGAACGGCTACGGCGGCACTAAGGTGCGGGATATATTAGTGGAAGGGAACGCCGAAATAAACTACGGCGAACCCCCCGATATAAGGGTAAAAGTTCTGTTTTCGGGTTACAGTCAGTACGTCGTGGCAAGTCCGGACAAGTACGTCTTCGAATACGACCCCGAAATCATCGGCACGCAGAGAGCGACGATAGTCTATACCGACGACGACGGAGAAGTAATCAAATATTACTTCGACTTGACCATATCGGACAAGTTGGAGACGGAAAGGCTCGACGTAATAAAAAAACCCGACAAAGTAATCTACGAAGCAGGGGAAAAACTTACTCTCGACGGTCTTACGGTGGCGGTCACTTACGTTAAGCAAGGTATGAAAGAAATAAAATACGACCTTACCGCCGAGTCGCAATGGAAAGTCGAGGGAGTGGACACGTCCGTTTCGGGCAAGTACGAAGCGGTAATAACGTACCTTCCGTTTAATCTGTCGGTAGTGATAGAAATAACGGTCGTAAGCGACCTTGTTTCTATGAAAATATCGGAAAGGAATTCGGTAACGATGATAAGTAAGAGCGAAAATTTAAGCCTTACGGTAATAGGGGTATACGAAGACGGCACGGAAAAAATTATGAACCCGACCGAATACTCGATATCCGGATACTCTAAACAAACGTTGTATATAAAGCAGACCGTTAAAATAACTTCCGACGAAAAACCCGATATTTGGTGTTCCAAAACAGTAATTGCGGTAGACGAAACAGACCTTTTATCCATAACGCAGGAAGGTAAAATAAAGACTTTGTATAAGTACGGCGAAACTCTCGATTTAAGCGGCGGGTATCTTACGTTAGACTTTTCGGGCAATATAATTTCCGTCCCTGCGGAAAACTTTTATTCGCAATACGCGCAAAAGTTTCAAGCTACGAAAAAAGGACTTCAGCGGCTCGGCGTAAGTATATACGGAGTGGAAAACGAGTACGCCGTGAACGTGCTTGCTTCCGACGACAGCTCCCTCGCATCGGGTTCTTCCGCCGCCTTGGTTAATTACGGCTCGGGGTACGTTTTGTTTACGCGGGCGACTAAGTTAAAAGAAGCGGTCGGATATTTTTCTTCATACTTAAATATCCGTTTCGTCAAGACCGACGGGAAGGTAAAGTACGAAGTAAAACCGTCGGTAAACGGCGAAGAGTACGTAGCGGACGGAATGAGAATAGAACTCACCGACGGCGACGGGAAGACGGTTATGAGCTATCGGCTGTTCGTCAAGGGCGACGCCGACGGCAACGGCGTAGCGGACGAGAACGACCGTTATTATTGGGCGGAAGCTTTGTTCCGTCAGCGTAAGGACGCCGATATTTTTCTCGATATGAACGGCGACGGAAAATACACTTTGAGCGATTACGTTCTGCTTACGGAAACGTACGGGGTGGGCGTATGAATATGAAGAAGACGGTTTTATTTATCACGGCGGCAGCTATTATAATAATATCCTGTTTCGGACTCGGCGCGTGTAAAAAAAGGGACGCGGAGATAGCCGTATCGGCGGTAATCGTAGACGGAAGCGTGAAGGATACTTTCGACGTGGACGAAAGTTTTTGTTACGACACGGCAAAATTATCCGTTACGTTCAAGGACGGTTCGGTAAAAGAAATCCCCGTCGACAGCAGTATGCTTACCGAGTTCGACACGAGCACCACCGGGTTAAAAACCCTTACCGTCGCTTACGGGGGAATAACCGTAAACGCCGAATACGAAGTCGTCTACCTTAATTATCCGTCGCGCGAGATAGTGACGAAAGCGAGATTAAAAGTAAACCAGTCGGCTTACCCGACGGGGATAGGGCGAGAAATAGTCCTTTCGCAAGGGAAAGACTGCGGTTTCCGTGCGGTTTATTTTACCGTAAAGGGTAGCGGCTATCTGTGCGACAAGAGCCTTAATACTTTGGATATATCGACGGATTTTAACGTGACGGCTACTTCGTATTTTGTCGACGCGAAGACGATAAAAATTATTATCGCGTCGAAAAACGGCTTTGCCGACGGTACCGTTGCCGTGATAAACTTTGCCGGCGTGACGAACGCAGAAGTCAGTCTTACCGAAATAGTGGTTTCGGACGGAACGAAAGATTACTATTTACCCGATACGAAAGGAGTATAGAATATGCATATTTTACCCGCAGTAAAGAAATTAAAAATCGATATGGGCGAAGCCGCAAGGGAAGTATACTTTGACTACGACCCGACGATGGAACCCGAACAATACTCTATCGTCGCCGACAAAACCGGGATAAGGGTATTTTCTTCCGACAAGAAAGGTAAATTTTACGCTAAAAAGACTCTCGAGCAGATTTTTTACGAGTATAAAGACAAAATTCCCTGTTTTACGATAGAAGACGAGCCGAAATACTCTTACAGAGGATTTATGATGGATTGTTGCCGACACTTTTTTACCGTGGACGAAATAAAAAAGGAAATCGAAGTCGCGGCAAGCGTGAAGATGAACAAGTTCCATTGGCACCTTACCGACGACCAGGGGTGGAGAATAGAAATAAAAAAATACCCGCTCCTTACCGAAATAGGTTCGGTAAGAAAACAGACGAGAAAGGACGGCAAGGAAGTTAAAGGATACTATACGGCGGAAGAAATCAAAGATATAGTTAAGTTCTGTAAGGAAAGATTTATCGACGTAATTCCCGAAATCGACATGCCGGGACATTTTACCGCGGCGATAGCCGCATATCCGCATTTAGGCTGTACGGGAGAGAAAAAAGAAGTAAGCGAGCATTTCGGGATACATTGCGAAATTGCCTGCGCGGGAAAAGAAACGACTTACGGGTTTATAAAAGACGTACTCGACGAAGTGACGGAACTTTTTCCGTACGAATATATACATATAGGCGGCGACGAAGCGTTGAAGTATCGCTACACCGAGTGTCCCGACTGCCGCAAGAAGATAGCGGAAGAAAACCTTGCCGACGAAGAAGCATTGCAAGGGTACTTTATGAACGCCGCGATAGATTATCTTGCGGAGAAGCGGCGTAAAGCGGTACTTTGGAACGACGGAACCCTCGGCGGCAACGTGAAAGGGAACTACGCCGTGCAGTATTGGAAAGAAACGAAAGAATGTAAAAACGCGGCGATAGCGGCGGCGGAAAGCGGAAAAGAAATAATATACAGTCCGTTTTCGAGCCTGTATCTCGACTATCCTTGCGGAATGACGCCCTTAAAAAAGACCTATAATTATAAAGAAGAAAAGGAACTGACCGACAGGGTAAAGGGTTTGGAAACTCCGGTATGGACGGAATTCATTCCCGATATAAAGACGTGGGAATTAAGAGCCTATCCGAGACTTTTCGCGGTGGCGGAAAGAGCGTGGAGCGAAGAAAAGGACTACGACGGGTTTTTGTTGCGGTTGGACGAGTACGAAAAATTCGCAAAAGAAAATTTTGCTATAAAAATATGCGATAATCCCGACCCTAACAGGATAGCGGGTCTTATCGAAACTCTGAAATTCGGCATAAAAGCGTTCGACCCGTACTTTATCGAATTCGCCCGTCTTACGCGAATAACGAAAAAGAGAATGAATAAAAGAAAAAACAGTTAAAAATTCGCGATATTTATGGTACAATAAAATAACCGCATTTACGCGGGAATAAAAAATAAAGGAAAGCGGTATGAACGAGCTTATGACTCCGTCTTTACTTTGGGCGGATTTCGACGAAACTTTCGACGGTAAAATAGAAGTCGTGAAAACGGAAGGGATATTCCGTCGCCTGACGGTGACGGCGTTTTCCGCGTCCGACGGCGACGTCGTAATAGAGACGGACGTCTATTCGCCGGAATACGAAAGGGGTAACGTGATAGTCCTTATAGGCGATTACGCGAAGAAAGCTCAGCAGGACGTGGTGGACGCGTTGTGCGAGAAGGGTTTTTGCGTGGTAGTTCCCGATTACAGCGGAGTGTTCGACGACAGTCTCACGTCTTTCCCCGAATCGTTAAGTTACGGGCGGTACTTCGACGGAAACGAACATCTTACCAAGGTTTGTCCGACGGCAAAAGAGACGTGTTTTTACCTTTATACGAAGATTATAAGAAAGATAATATCCGCAATTAACGGCGTTTTGCCGAAAGGCGACGTGGTTATTATGGGATTAAGACGCGGTACGGAAATAGCTTTGCAGACCGTAGGCACGGATTCCCGTCCGATAGGGCTTGCGCTTATAGCGGGAGCGGGATACAGGGAATATTTCGATTATCCACGATACGGTAGCGATAAAGTTTTATCGGTGGAAGGCGACCTTATGCAGTGGATTACTTCGGTGAGCGGTACGGCTTACGCCAAGAGAGTGAAAGTCCCAGCGATTATTGCTATCGGCAGTAACGGAACCGAAAGCGATATTGACCGCGCGCCCGCCCTTATGTCGCTTATGCAGGCGGAAACGAGTCTTTGCGTCAGCGCCGGATACAGGGATAATATCGATAAAAAGACTTTCGATACCGTAATAAAATGGCTCGAAGGGATATTCCTTTTGAGCGTGCCGCCGAAAAAACCGTCGCTTACCGTCAATATAAATTCGGAAGGGGAGCTTTACGGCGAAGTCAAAGCCGACGACAGCGTAAAGATAAAGGAAGTAAGGGTAAGATATTCTTACGGCGACAACAACCATTCCACAAGGTTTTGGCGAGAATCATCGGGTGATTTTATAGGAGACGGCGGTTATATTGCCCGTCTTAAAGCGGGAGTGGG
Organism: uncultured Eubacteriales bacterium; assembly: GCA_902766965.1. GTDB lineage: Bacteria > Bacillota > Clostridia > Christensenellales > DTU072 > CAG-1782. The sequence continues at coordinate 60,902 of CACXFJ010000081.1, forward strand.
GAGCGAAATGCTCTTCGCTTATGCGGAAACGGAGTACGTCAACGGCTATATATCCGACGGCGGAGTGGTATACGTCGATTTGAGAGACAAAAAGATAAAGACGAGCAAATCGGTCACTAACCCTATTATTTTCCAACATCCCGACGAAAACGGCTTCGTAGAGATAAGCGACGATACCGTGATTATGAAAAGCTCTTTAAGGGAAGGAGTTTTGCCGATAGGTCTTAAAGGACTTTGTTGCGACAAAGGCGGAATGGTAAGTTATTCTATCGGAAACAAGACCGGATTCGACGAAACGAGACTTTTGCAGATAGATACCTACTCTTCCGAAAAGACTTACGTCCTGCGGGTGAGCGTCGTCGACGGCAACAACGTAGAATATAATGCAAGTAAAGAGATAGAAAGCACGGAGACTTTTTTCAGTCTTCTTCTGACGCCGAACGCTTTTAAGGACGGGAATATGCAACCGCTTGAAAGTTGGGAAAGCGTAAAGAGCCTTACCGTGCTTACCAGCGGCGTAATCGTCGGCAAAATAATGTTTATATAGAGGTCGCAGTGGACGTTAATCCGAATACCGAAATAAAGCGGAATAAGAAAAAATCATTTATAGGAATAATAGTGTTCGTAATAGTGCTTATTGCGGTGATGTGCGGCACATATTATTTCAGTCACAATTATCTCGTAATCTATCCCGTAAAAGGGCAGTCGATGGAAAATACCATTCACGACGGCGAAAACGTGATTCTTTTCAAAACCACAAAAGTAAAGTACGACGACATCATAGTCTTTTACGTCCCCGACGAAAACAGATACCTTATCAAAAGGGTGATAGGACTTGCGGGCGACGAGATAGAAATAAAATATTCTTACGACGATTCACTTTATCACGTCTATCGCAACGGCGCAATTTTGAGCGAAGAATATATCTATGAGCCTATGGACAGAGTTTATACGGAGATGAAAGTTGTCGTGCCGGAAGGTAAAGTGTTTTTCTTGGGCGACAACAGGCTCGATTCCTACGATTCTCACGTCGGGAATTTTTACGCCGACGTCAACCAGATACAAGGCGTGGCGTTCGTAAAGTATTCCGATTGGGAAAGCGTTAAGTTTTTATAAAAATCGATTTTCGGAGAACGTAACGTGAACTTTCGGGTTCCCGTTTTTTAGATATAAAAAAACGGCCGCCGTTAAGCGACCGTTATATTTTTCGGAAAGGTTATTTCTTTTTGAAGATTTTGTTTTTTAACGCGACGAGCGTAATCACGACGGTCACGAGTAAAGCAAGCACGGGCAGGAGCCAACCGGGGTGCCAGGGCATAAATCCCGTTATTCCGAGTATAACGTAAGTCATCGTCGCCGCCACTATAATAAAGGCTTCTAACGAAACGAGAGTCAGTTTGTTTTCCGTGCCGATGCAGGCGATAAGGTCTGCTCCCGTAAGAGTAACGGGAAGGAAGAGGAAGAGTATCCAGCTTAACGACCACGCGTTGTCGGCGAGTGCGGAAAAGAGGAAGTAAGTCGCGAGAATTCCGCTCGTGATAGCCGACGCGATAAGAATGCGCATTAAAAGGTACTTTTTCGCCATAGACGATTTGATTGCGTAGAAGATAGCCAGTCCCATACCGCCTACGAGAATACCCGTGACGGGGATAAGCCAGCTTACCGACCAAAAGTTTTTGACGCACAGGCTTACGATAAGATAAACGACAAGTAAGGCTATTACGTAAATTACCGACCCGATAATGACGTTAAAAGTCCTTTTAGCCGACTTTTTCGATGATTCGACGGCTTCCGACACAGCTTTAGCGGCGTCTTCGGCTACGTTTTCTACGTTGTCTTTGACTTCGTGCAACATATATCCCTCCGAAATATTATTTTTTCGCGAAACGGATTCCCCGTCCGACGACGAAGTCTCCCTACAAACAATAATTTTAACATCTGTCAGAAAAATTTGCAATGCTTTCCGAAAAAACAAGCGAAAATAATGCTGAATTTTCATAATTTAACAAAATAATTCTTTCTCGGCAAACTTATTATTCGAACGGACTTAATTAACGTAAGTATAGAATAATTCCGATAGGGAGGGCGGGCGGGATATACGAAAACCTATATACGGATAAAAACGGAATAGAAAACACGCCTATTCCGTCATATACTTTATATCCGTAGCTCAAAACCGACGGTTTTGAAATTCGTTTTTATTTATCCTTAACGCCGAAATCTTTGATTTTGGCAATTAACTCCGCTCCGTAAGGAGTGGAAATTAACGCCACGCAGTGGCAATTCACGCCCGCAAGGGCAATTAACGCCACGCAGTGGCAATTCACGCCGCTTGCGGCTTATAATTGCCTTAGCAGTTCCTGCAATTCTTCTTCGCTTAGTTCGTCGATATGGCGTTTTTCCGTATTTTTTTCGTGAGAAACGGCGGCGTCCAACTTGTCGAGCCGTTCGGTTTCTTCGAGAAAATCGTCTATTTTTTCGTCTTCGAACTCTTCCAAAAGGATTTTCCGACACTCGTCGAGAGCGGACAGAGTTTTTTGATAGTCCTTTTCCGCGCTGCCGTTTTTTGCGGCGGCAATCCATTTTTTGCGAAAAGCGCACAGCCTTTCGCATTCCAACGAATACTTTATTTTGAGTTCTTTTTCGACGGATTTTTGCAAGGCGTCGGCGTAAGACAGAGCGTCGGCGATTTTTCTTTCCTTTTTACGGTATTCTTCCAGCATGACCGTAAGGTCGGCGTTCATTCTTTTCAGTTCCGCTATGCGTTCCGCGTAAATTTTCTTATCGTCGTTTTCGGGAAGAAGAGGCGGTTTCTTTTTATTTACTTTTTTCATACCGTTAATTATGACCGCGAAATCAATAAAAAAACCGAATTTATTTGTAGATATTTGTCTAATATAAGATTATTTGGTATACTTATAATATTATATTCGATATAAAAAACAACAAACTGTTTTCGTGCGGACGCACGGAACCTTACGGAGTAAGCAATGAAAGCGATAGTATCTGTCCTCGGAGAGGACAAAAAAGGAATTATAGCGAAAGTATCCACCGCCTTATACGATATGGACATTAACGTGGAAGATATTTCGCAGACCATTATGCAACGTTATTTTACTATGATAATGTTGGTAAATTTAGAGGACAGCAAACTTAAATTCAGTCAAATAAGCGAAAATCTTTCCGCTCTCGGCAGAGAGACCGGCGTGGATATAAGGATACAGAGCGAAGCTATTTTCGACTCCATGCACAGGATTTAGAGGGGAAGAAAGATGATTTCCATCAACGAAATTATAGAAACGAACAGAATGGTTCAGTCGCAGCACCTCGACGTCCGCACGATAACTATGGGGATTTCCCTTCTCGACTGTATCGGAAACACCGTCGAAGAGACCGCCGAAGCCGTATATAAAAAGGTCAAGGAAAAGGCGGGGAAGCTGGTGGCTACGGGGGAAGATATAGCCTGCGAAACGGGCATACCTATCGTAAACAAGCGTGTTTCCGTCACTCCGATTAGTCTTATTACGGCAAAAACCGGGGGCGCGGTTAAATTAGCGGAAACGCTCGACAAAGTCGCCAAGGAAATAGGAGTGGACTTTATCGGCGGATACACCGCGCTCGTCCATAAGGGCATGACAGATTACGAAAAGGAATTTATTATGAGTATCCCCGAAGCTCTGTCGAAGACCGACAGGGTATGTTCTTCGGTGAACATAGGTTCTACGCAGGCCGGAATAAATATGGACGCGGTTCGTCTTATGGGTAAAGTAATTAAGGATACCGCTTATCTTACCGCCGACAAGGGTTCGATAGGTTGCGCAAAGCTCGTCGTTTTCGCGAACGCCGTCGAAGACAATCCCTTTATGGCGGGGGCTTTCCACGGAGTGGGAGAAAAAGACGTCGTAATTAACGTGGGCGTAAGCGGTCCGGGGGTAGTCAAAGCGGCGTTGGAACAAGTAGACGGCGACCTTACCGAAGTCGCGGAAACTATTAAAAAAATAGCGTATAAAATTACGAGAGTAGGGCAGTTTGTTGCGGAAGAAGCAAGCCGCAGACTTAACGCAAATTTCGGCATAGTGGATTTAAGCCTTGCGCCCACTCCCGTTAAAGGCGATTCCGTCGCTCGTATTCTGGAAGAAATAGGCTTGGAATGCGCGGGCGGATACGGGACTACCGCTTGCCTCGCTCTCCTTAACGACGCGGTAAAAAAAGGCGGAATTATGGCTACTTCGCACGTAGGGGGACTGAGCGGAGCGTTTATTCCCGTAAGCGAAGACGAAGGAATGATAAACGCCGTCGAAAAGGGAATTCTCCGCGCGGAAAAACTCGAAGCAATGACGGCTATATGCTCGGTAGGTCTCGATATGATAGCGGTACCCGGGGATACGACGGCGGAAGTCCTTTCCGCGATGATAGCCGACGAAGCGGCGATAGGGGTAAGCAACAACAAGACCACCGCGGTAAGAGTCATTCCCGTCTACGGCAAGACGGAAGGACGCGTCGATTTCGGAGGGCTGTTAGGCACCGCTCCCATAATGAAAATAAACACGGTTTCGCCCGCAAAGTTTATTAACCGCGGAGGAAGAATACCGGCTCCCGTTTGGGCGCATAAAAACTAAAATAAGGACGGAAAAGTTATGAAAAGAATAGCTCGTTTCTGTAAAGTAAGCGAAGAGAGATTTATACTTGACGGCGGAACCAAAGATAGTTACGGTAAGATAAAATTACCTGAAAGAGCCACGGCGGGCAGCGCGGGGTACGACTTTTTTACCCCCGTATCTTTCACCCTTAAACCGGGCGAAACGATAAAAATTCCGACGGGGATACGAGCGGAGATAAACGAAGGGTGGGTTCTTAATATTTACCCTCGCAGCGGTTTGGGATTTAAGTACCGTCTGCAACTTAACAACACCGTCGGGATAATAGATTCAGATTATTTTTTCAGCGATAACGAAGGACATATCCAAATCAAATTGACAAACGATTCGAAAGAGGGTAAAATTCTTTCCTTGGAAGAAGGTCAAGCCTTTTGTCAGGGCGTTTTTACCGAATACGGAATAACGTTCGACGACGACGCGACGGATAAACGCAACGGCGGTTTCGGCAGTACCGGGAAATAAAATCGTTCGTTGACGGAAAGAGGATAAAAAATGACGGATTATACGATATTGCTCGAACTCGCTCTGATTTTGTTTTTTACAAAACTGTTCGGGATAATCACAAAAAAATTAGGCTTACCGCAGGTGGTAGGCTTTCTTATTGCCGGACTTCTGATAGGTCCGTGCGTACTTAAATGGGTTCACCCTTCCGATACTTTGAGAATAATAGCCGAACTGGGCGTAATTCTCATTATGTTCTCGGCGGGGCTGGAAACCAACGTAAAAGACCTTAAAGAAAACGGTCTCGCAGCGTTTTTAGTAGCGGCGGCAGGGGTAATATTGCCCCTCGGATTCGGATTTTTGATAGCGGCGGCTTTTCTCGGCGGATTTAAGAACGTGGACGCGATGCAACTTCTCAAATACGTCTTTATCGGCGTAATAATGACCGCTACGAGCGTATCAATTACCGTAGAAACGTTGAGAGAAATGGGCAAGCTCCGTTCGAGAGCGGGGACCGTTATTTTGTCGGCGGCAATAATAGACGACGTTATCGGCATAGTTTTGCTCAGCTTTATTATGGGGGTAAGGAACCCCGAAGTAAAGCCCGGCATCGCTATCCTTAAAATGGTAATATTCTTTATTCTCGCCATCGGCGTGGGGATAGGGATACATTATCTTTTCAAGTACCTTAACAAAAAATTTCCGCATACGAGAAGACTTCCTATTTTAGGACTGGTTATTTGCTTCCTGTATGCGTATTGCGCGGAAAAATTTTTCGGGGTGGCGGATATTACCGGCGCGTATATCGCCGGAATTATGATGTCGGGACTTAAAGAGAGCGAATATATAGACAGAAAGATAGAAATCAACGCCTATATGATTTTCTCCCCCGTGTTCTTCGCGAGCATCGGAATAAACGCCGATTTTTCCAACTTTAACGCGAATACGGTGTGGTTTTGCATTGCGTTCGTGGCGGTGGCGATAGCGACGAAAATGCTCGGGTGTCTGCTTGCGGCGAAGGCTTTGCGATACAGCTGGCACGAGTCGATAATAATAGGCGTAGGAATGATAGCGAGAGGGGAAGTTTGCCTTATAGTTTTGCAGAAAGGAATTTCGGCGGGGTTTGTGACGGCGGACTATCTCGCGATGGGAGTTATGCTCGTAATAGTAAGCAGCCTCCTCGCTCCCATACTTCTTAAACTTATCTATAAAAGTTGGGATAAGCACGCCGCAAAGCAAACCTTGTCGCTCGAACTGCCCGACGGGAACGGAAATATAACCCTTGCCGACGGCGGAAATAACGGCGATAGTGCCGAACCCGATAAGCAAGACACTACATCTTGTGATGACAAAAAATAAAAATTAAACCAAAGGGAAGATAGTGTTTACTTTTCCGACGGCGTAGTGTTATAATTGTCACAATAGAAATTTGTTCGACCTTATATTTTTTATTCGGTCGGTATTTTTAGCGGTCGCGTCCGCGCGACTAATCGAAATAAAAAAACGGGAAACGAATGATTAACGACGAAGACATAAAGAGCAAACTGCTTATACTTTTCATTTTGGAAAAATTAGAAATGCCCATCAACGAGGACATTCTTTTGCAGATGTGTTCTTTGGACAACGACTGGATACCGTATCTATGTTTTTCGCAATACGTTTCCGAGCTTGCCGGAGCGGGCTTTATAAACCGTCACGCCGACGAAATGTCGGGCAAAGACTACGTTCTTTCGTTAAGCGAGGACGGAAAGGTATGTTTAAGTCACTTCTTTAACGATATTTACAAGTCGGTACGCGACGACGTAACCGCCTATATCCGCAACAACAAACTTCTGTACAGAAAAAAACAGGAATTTTCCTGCAACTACGTCAGACTTGCCGACGGAACGTATAAAGTGACCTGCGCCGTATTGAACGTGGAATCGCCCGTATTCGAGGTCACTTTCAACGTGCCTACGCTCGCAAAAGCCATTGCCATAAGGAATAAGTGGCAGAGTAAAGCGACGGATTTTTATAGGGTGTATACCGATTTACTTATAGACTAAGAGAAGCCGACCACTCGTTATGCGGGATTTTTCCGCAGTCGTTACTCTTTGTGCGAAAAAATCTTAATCCGCATAAGTCGGACTCATAAGGAAGCAAGGCAGTCCGCCTTGCTTTTTCATATTGCGAATTTCGGCAGAGCCGAACGAATTTACCGTATGACGGTAACGAATTGTCACTGCGTGACGCGAATTTCGCAAGCAAGTTGCGAGCGAACGGAACTATTTATTAAGTGAATTTTGCCGTTTATTTTGCAAATCGTAAGCAAAAAGTTTGCTCGTAAGGACTTTTTTTCTTGTATTAAAAAAACGGAACGATAAGTTCCGCCCGCTGTTTTGATTTGTCCGACGATACGATTGATAATTATTTTCGAGATAACGAGAATTCTTCTTCCTCGAGACCTAAAAGGTAGTCCGACGACACGTCGAGAACTTTACACAACAAGGCGAGCGTTTGTATGCTCGGATAGGACTTACCGACCTTAAAATCGCTTATACATTGTTTGGTTATGCCGACTTCCGCGGCTATTTCCGTTTGCTTTTTCCCCGAGGCTTTTATGGCTTCGGACAAGCGTTCAGTGAATTTTTCCATAATGTCAATATATCAAATTTTGTAAGTTAATACTTGACAGTAAGTTGCCAACTTACTATACTTAAAATGTCAGTTAATAACTTACTATTTTACCGTCGATATGATAATTCGTGTCTTTTAATCTTCGATTAAATCACGATTATTATTTTCCGATAGGCAGAGTCTTAATCGTAAGCAGGAATAAAAAACGGCAAATATTTGGAATAAAGGAGTGGCGTATGAAGAAAAAGTCGGTAACAATAACAATTAGCATTATCGTTGCGGTAATCGTAGCGGTTACGGGTGTTTTCGTCGGGGTGTTTTTTATCGCAAAGAAAGGACCCGACGAGCCTGCGCGGACAGAAACGCCGCCGAAAATAACGCCCGAAATTACGCCCGGAGGAGCAACGTCAAGTCCGTTGGAACGGACCGAAGCCGCCGAGCCGAAGAGGGCGGAATACGATATATCCTTTGAAAAAACCGAAGAAAACTATTATGCGGCGGAATTGTCGAAAGAACAGCAGTCGGTATTGTTGTCGTACGCCGCAGGAGAATTTTCCGCGTCGCTTACCGCAGGAAACGACAGAAAAGAAGAGATAACGATGAAATACTTTTTGGAATACGACGCCGACGGAGTAAACTATTCCGACGGGTATTCCGATACGGGCAAGGGCGATTATAACGTAGGATTCATATTCTCGCAAAGCGATTCGACGGAAAAATCCGTAGTTGCGTTGGCAAAAACGGCGGCAACCATAAAATTCAGTCTTACGGCGGCAAGGGCGAACGGAGGGGTTTCGTCGGTAGATAAATACGGAAACGTTACTTACGCCCTGACGAAAGAAAACAGTACGGGTACTTTTACCTACAAGAAAGTAGACGAAAACGGCGAGGAAAAAATGAAGGTGGAAATGCTTGTATGGGAGCTAAGCGGCAGCGAAAATTTGCCTAAATTCGTAAAAGACGGAAAAACGTTGGGCGGAAAACTAAACAACGACAACGTTAAGTGGAAATATTCCGAAATGCCGTGCTCGTACAAAATCGAAGGCATAGGAACTTACGAAGGGACTTACAGGCAGTACAAGATAGACGGTAACACGATGGAGTTTAACGTAGCCACGCATACTAATCAAAACAAAATTCTCAGTTTCATAATTTACGCCTCGTCGCCGTGTACGTTGTTTTTTAACGCGAATTGAGAATATTTTTAAGAGAGTAGAGCAATTGACGGAAAAAAAAGAGTTCGGCAGGAAGCCGAACTCTTTTCGAGTGATTTGGTAGTCGTCGATTAGTTAGTAGAACGGACGAAAGAGGTCCCCGTGCGTTCGACTACGGTGTAAAGGAAACCGCGCGTAGTAGCTTCGAAAGAGCCGTTTTTGTATTCGCGGTTGAGATAATAGAACACGTAGTACGTCTTGTCCGCGCCGTCAACCGAGTAAACGGCGGTGGGGCTGTAAAGAAGGTCGTTACTCGTATTGTATTCCAGAATAGTAGCCGTGTTATCTCTGTTCGTTATTTTAACGTGAACGTAGGTATAATCGGTGTCGGTAGCTTCGTCGTGAGCGGTAATTAACTCTCTTTCTTCTACCATACCGTCTACGGTTTCGTTTCTGACGAGATAAACGTCTCCTCTGTCGTTTTTGAAGTTGCCCAATTCGAATATTTTAGCGGGTTCTTCGGCTGCGACGAGGTCAACTATGAATTGACGGTTGCTGTCGGGATATTTGACGGTAGCTTTTCCGCCGCAAATATTGTCGACGGAGGAGAAAGAGGGTACTATCTTGATTTTGCCTTCGAAATCGAGTACGCCGAACAGTCCGTCGGATTTTACGATAATGGACCGAGACTGATAGTCTACTTTGGTTGTGGTCGCGTTAAGGTAAATCGGGTTTTTGAAGAAGCCGTCTACGATGGCGCAGCGGACTTTATCGTCGTAGTTTATAAGATACTTGTCGTCGGCAAGTTTAAGGATTTTGTCCGAGTCGCAAAGTCCGAGGGTGTCGGTTCTGTCCGATTTAACGGTGAAGTTTTCGCCGATTTCCAATACCTGTATATTGCTTGCCAATAAACCGTTTTTGATTTCTCTTACTTTTACCATTGCAGATATATATTCAAGATTTAAATTTCCATCGACAACGGACGGTTTTGTAATAAAATCAAAATCGCCGATTACGTAATTGAAGTTTACGGTCTCTACCGCGCCCGTCAATATATCGAAAGATTTGTAGTCGAGCAATTTATATACGCCGTTACTTTCGTCGAAGTAGGAATATTTAGTCGCCGTGATGGGGAGAGTGTATTTCGCTACGAAAAGTACTTTGGAACCGACGACTAAGCAGACTTCGTATTCTTCGGGCAATCTCGCTTCGGAAACAAGTTTTCCGTCTTTGTCGGTTATGCGGAAAACGTTGTAGCCGTTGATTGAAAAATCTTCGAGATAGTAATCTTTATATTTGGAGCCCATAAGTTCCGAGATATTGAAACGTACGTTTCTGACGAGGCTGTCGCCGGGTTTAAGGTCGGTTTTTTCTTCGGCAGGGTAGGGGTCCTTGACGGAATTAGCTTCCTTTACGATACCGTTTTGAATTTCTACGGTAAAGCTCTTTTCTTCTACCGTTAAGCCAACGTTTACTTTCAGAACGTATTTCGCATATCTTACCGATTTGAATACGTCGTTTGCGTCGGGATAAAGTTCAAAGTTTTTCGTCGTGATTTTTTCTACGTTATCGAGAGAGCCGAGTTCGACAAGTTTGGTTCCGTAGTAGTCGTAAATTACGCCGTTGTCGCGGTCAATGATAAAATACACGCCGGATAATTCGGACGAGAGACTTTCGAAAGCAGCGTTTTCGCTGAGTCCGGTCACGATAAAGTCGCCCGCGACCAAAGAATAAACGTTTACGCCCGACGCGTTCTTGCAGAAGAAGATACCCTTATTTTTGTATTCGACCATGTATTCGCCCGAGGTAGCCAAATCGTTAAGTTTGGTCAAAGCGTAGGAAGAATATTTGTATCCGTCTGATTCTCTTGAATACTCGTTCATAAACAAAAGGGAATAAACTTCGTCGTACGTAGGCGCGGAAGGTTTCTTTTTACACGAAACGAAAGTCGTGCAAAGTAAAACCGCAAGCAAACAAACGCACAATACGATTGTAAGTTTTCTTTTCATAATGTTACCTCCAAAGGTTTAAGTTTGTTACAAATTCATTATATATTAGAGTAGCTGAAAATGCAATATATGACTTTTAACGAGTTGTTTTGTCAATAACTTCGGCAGTAAAAAACGAAGGAAAAAGTTCTTTAATTGCGGATTTTTTACCCAATAACAGCTTATTTTGCTGCTTATTTTCCGTGTTTAAGATTTAAGATTAAATTATATGGAGAGACCATAGATTTTATAGAATTTTCTATACCAAGCCTGCTTTTTTCAATTCTTTTCTCAGCCTTTTTACTGCTATTCTTAAAATCGATTCGGTATGCCTGCCCGAAGATACGTAACAATAAATTTCGTGATAAACGGCGTAAAAGGCACATTTTAAGTCGACGTTTTTCGACACGGGATATTTTGCTTTGTAGGTATCGTAAAGGTTAAATAAATTGCCCGTAAGATTATTAAGTTGGAACAACTCGAACTCTTTGTCCGCCCATTTGCAATCCAAAGGGTCAATGATTGCGGTTACGTTCAACTTTTCGTCGCTCATCACGTTCATCACGTTAAGGTCTCCGTGAATAAGAGACGCTTTCTCTATGGGGTCACAAAAAATATTATCGAAATTATCCCAAGCAATCCGCATCGTTTTGAGGGTTTTATTATTGATTTTCCCTTTTTTGTTCATTTGAATAGCGGTATCGAGAATATCTTTTGCGAAAGGCTTGTAAAAATCGAGCCAATTTTCGTATTCGGGATTGTCGAGACTTCCGAATTTATCGTTCGTTTTGCTGTGCCAATGAGCCAAAGCGTCAACGATTTTGTCGGCAAACTGCCGTTTCTTTCGCTTGCCGACAAACAATTTTCTGACATCGATAAAGCAATCGGTCCCGTCGACGTATTCTTCCACGATAAAATCCATAGGTATATCGTCGCTTGCGTCAAAGGTAAAATATACTTCCGGTATATGTATCAGCGTGTCCGCGCCGAGAACCTTCAATGCGTTTGCTTCGCTTTTGTGCATACCGCTTACACGACACGCTTTTACTATGAGCTTGTAAGGTTCCACCGGTATTTCAACCTTATAAACGTATCCGAAAGAGCCTCCGCCAACGTATTTTATGCTCGATATTTCGCACGCATAACGTTCGGACACAATGCTTTTAACAAAATCTTTCGTTTGTTCTTTACTGTATTCTCTGACGACTTTTTGTTCCATAGTTTTCTCTCTTTATAGTTTCCGGTATATTTGGAGTTTTGCCGGCAACTGTCGTTCCCTATGTTTTTGTTTTAACGAAATTACCGTTTTTGCTGTAATAAAGCGAAAAAAGTCTTTTAAGCAAACTCTTTATTTGAATTATAACATATTCTTGAAAAAACGCAAGATTTCGATAAGCGAAAATTTGTGCACCCGACGGGTGCTTCGTCCCGTATCCGCTGCGGCTTGCCAAACGAGAAAGAAGAGTGTGGATTTCGCACTTTCGACGGAGAAGGCAAGGGCGTGTACACAGACGTACATAACCGCA
>CACXFJ010000082.1 GCA_902766965.1 uncultured Eubacteriales bacterium
GAGTATATCTTTCTCAACAAAACATATTACTTGAACGTACTTTATTAAGATATGTATAAAAATATCCGTTAGGGTGGGTGGGCGGGATATACAAAACCCTATTTACAGATAAAAACGGAATAGAACGCACGCCTATTCCGTCATATACTTTATATCCTTAACGCCAAACTTGTTTGGCAATTAACTCCACGCAGTGGAAATTCACGCCACGCAAGTGGCAATTCACGCCCGTAAGGGCAATTAACTCCGCCTACGGCGGAACTTCACTCCACGCAGTGGCAATTCCCTCCGCCTACGGCGGAAAAATTCCGTGTAACGCTTGGTCGGAAACAAAGGAAAGGCGCCGATACGAGACCGACGCCAATCCTAAAAAAGAGGGAACAAAATGAATATGTATCAGCCTTGCGGTGCTGATAAGCTATGTTGCGGTAAACGGCTTCGTATTCGTTACTGCTTCCGTCTACACCTGTATTTTAGCATTGCTTGCCTAAAAATAATCTTAAATAAAACCTTAAAAAATAAAATTCTGAAAAATATTTTTTCGATGGTCGCGAAATGGTTTTTTTCGTCGATTTTTACGGGCTTTCCGAAAGAATAACTTTAATTAAAGAATAGCCTACGATAGAAAAACATATTTATAAAGGTATGAACGCGGTTTTTTCCATAATTTTAATATCGAGCTGTATTGTCGCTCTATTCATAAATCCCGACGCCGTCCTTAATTCCCTTCTGACGGGCGGAAAGAACGGACTTGACTTTTCTTTGAAACTTTTTGCCGTGTACGCGGTATGGCTGTCCGTGTTGCAACTGTGGAAAGAACTTAAATTCGATTCCTTTTTGGGGCGAAAGCTAAAACCCCTGTTAAAGAAAATTTTTCCGAACGAAACCGACGATTGCTACGATGATTTATCGGTCAACCTTTCGGCTAATATGCTCGGTATGGGCAGCGCAGGTACGCCCGCCGGAATAAACGCGACTAAAAAAATGTCGAGTAAGAAAAACCGTACGATGCTTATCGTAATTAACTCTTCTTCCGTGCAAATAATACCGACTACCATAATAGCTATGCGCAGCGCCCTGAACGCGCGGACGGATATAATTCTGCCGTCGATAATAGCCACTTTTTTCAGTACCTTTCTCGGATTTCTGTTAGTTAAAATTTTCGTCAAATGAACTACGTCGTTCCCGTTATTATTATCCTTACTCTTATTTCCGCGCTTATAAAAAAGGCTTCCGTTTACGACTCTTTTATCGTCGGCATACGGGAAAGTCTGTCTCTCGTCATTTCGCTTTTACCTTATCTCGCGAGCATTTTCATGCTTATGGAAATATTCCGAGCAAGCGGATTGAGCGTAAAGTTAAGCGAGATTTTGGCTACCCCTTTATCGTATATCGGTATCCCGAAAGAGCTTTGCGAGTTACTTATACTTCGACCGCTTTCGGGTTCGGGCAGTTTAGCCGTAGTGGAAAAAATCTTTTCGGAATACGGCGTGGACAGCTACGTCGCTCGGTCTGCGAGCGTAATAATGGCAAGCAACGACACTATATTTTATATAGCCGCGGTATACCTTAGTTCCTGCAAGGATAAGTCGGCGGGAGCGGCTATCGCCATCTCTCTCGTATCGTCATTAGCAGGTGCTATATGCGCGTGCCTGTTGTGCAGGATTATGTAAAAAATTAAAGGCTCAAAGAAAGTTTGTAGACCTTATTTTTGGAAGTTTTCAGCCTTTCGGAAACGATATTTACGGCGGTTTTTTTATCCGTGCCGTCGGCTAAAAGTTTTTTAAGTTCGGCAATTATCGCGTCGTCGTCGATTTCGGTTTTTTCGGCGGGTTCTATTACTATTACGTATTCTCCTTTCGGATTTTCGTCGCGGAGAACGGACAGTCTACCGGCGGTCACTCTCTCGTAAATTTTGGATATTTCCTTGACGAAGTAAACCTGTCTGTCGCCGAGCCTTTCGTATAAAAAGTCGGCTGTTTTATTGACGTCGTGCGGAGCGGCGTATACTAAAAGATTTGCTCCGCTGTCGCGGTGTCGGTCGATAAGGTCGATTTTATCTTTGTTTTTTTCGGGCAAAAACCCTATAAAAGTGAATTCTCCCTCTATCCCGGTAAGAGCTGCCGCACTTACAGACGCACTAACTCCGGGTATGACGGTGTATTCTAATCCCTTTTTCATAAATTCTCTTACGACCACGCTCCCCGGGTCGCTTATGCAGGGCATACCCGCGTCGCTGACAAGCGCTACGTCTTTGCCGCCTTCCACGAGTTCGGCTATATACACGCTGCCCTCTTTTTCCTTTTGCTTATAGTAACTTATAAGAGGTTTTTTTATGTCGTACCTTTGAAGTAACGGCAGAGTATGGCGAGTGTCTTCACAGGCTATGACGTCTACGTTTTTTAAGGTTTCCACCGCGCGGAAAGTCATATCCGCCATGTTGCCTATCGGCGTGCCTACGATATAAAGTTTGCTCATTTGTTGTATATTCTCCTCGCGAATTCGGTAAATTCGCCGTCGTCTTCATACACTACAATGGGTTTTGGGATAATTACCGACGGCTTTCCGCCCTTTTTACCTTCGACTATAAAGGTATCCGCGTCTTTGTCTTTTTTCGGTTGAATAAAGTAAATTTTCTTCGGCTCGATTCCGCAGTTTCTCATAGAGTAAATCACGTCTGTGAGGCGGCGAGCCTTGTTGACCATATAAAAAAGTCCGCCGAATTTAAGAAGTTTTGCCGCTGTTTTTATACATTCCGCTACGGTCAGTCTTACTTCCGACTTGCAGATTTCTTTTTCGGTGGCGTTTTCTTTTTTGCAGTTCTCGTCGTAAGGGGGATTGGTTACTACGACGTCGTATCCGTCGCCTATTATTTTTTCCACCCCTTGCGCGGGAGCGTTTACTATTTCGATGACGTCGGAAAGATTATTGTGTATTACGCTGCGAGCAGCCATTTCGGCGAGTCTTTCCTGTATTTCGACGCCGATTACCTTTTTCGGCAGGAACTTTGCGGCGATTAAGATAGCTATTATTCCGCTCCCCGTGCCTATATCGACTACTTTGTCGGTATGTTTTACGTTGACTAAATTAGCGACGAGAACGCTGTCGCTTGTAAAACAATATCCGTCGGAACGCTGAATAATTTCCAATCCTTTATATTCGAGGTCGTCTAATCTTTCGCCGTCTTTAAGCATAGGTTTATTATAGTAAAAATTTGCTCGTTTGTCAAAATATTAACGTTCAAGAGTAGACCGAGCCGATAAAATGGTGTATAATAAAGCCAATATAAAAATACGGAGGTTTTTTTTATGCCACTTGTAACAAGCACAAATATGTTTAAAAAAGCGTACGAAGGCGGATACGCCATAGGCGCGTTTAACGTAAACAATATGGAAATCATTCAGGGCGTAGTAGGCGCGGCTATGGAAGAAAAGGCTCCCCTTATTCTTCAGGTATCCAGCGGCGCAAGAAAGTACGCCAGCACAATCTATCTTAAAAAAATGGTCGAAGCGGCGGTGGAAGAAAGCGGACTTCCCATCTGCTTACACTTGGACCACGGTGATACCTTCGAACTTTGTAAAGACTGCGTAGATAACGGTTTTACTTCCGTAATGATCGACGCAAGCCATCACAGCTTTGAAGAAAACATCAAAATCACTCGTAGCGTGGTAGAATACGCTCACGATCACGGAGTAGTAGTCGAAGCCGAACTCGGTCGTCTTGCCGGTATCGAAGACGCCGTCAACGTAAGCGACAAAGACGCTATGTACACCGATCCCGACCAGGTACAGGAATTCGTCGAAAAGACCGGCGTGGACAGCCTTGCCATCGCGATAGGAACCAGCCACGGAGCATTCAAGTTCAAAGGCGAACCCAAACTTCGTTTCGACATTTTGGAAGAAGTCGGCAGACGTCTCCCCGAATTCCCGATAGTGCTTCACGGAGCAAGTTCCGTTCCTCAATACCTCGTCGAACAAATCAACGCTTACGGCGGAAACATGCCCGGAGCTAAGGGCGTACCCGAAGAAATGCTCCGTCAGGCGGCAAGAATGGCAGTGTGCAAAATCAATATCGACTCCGATATTCGTATGGCTGTCACCGCTACCATCAGAAAATACTTTAAGGATAATCCCTCCCACTTCGACCCCCGTCAATACCTCGGGCCGGCAAGAAACGCCGTTAAGGAAATCGTACGTCACAAATTGGTCGACGTCCTCGGTTGCAACGGTAAAGCGGAAGAAGTTCTCAAAGGTTAATTCTCCCTTTCAAAACAAAGCAAAATCCCGACCGAAAGTCGGGATTTTTTGTCGTTTCATCGGGATTTTATATCCACTGCGTGGAGTTAATTGCCAAACAAGTTTGGCGTTAATTGCCCTTGCGGGCGTTAATTTCCACTCTGTGGAGTTAATTTCCAAAGCTAACGCTTCGGAGTTATGGATATAGTTTTATAAGAATGAAGCTTAACCGTTCTTTTTTTATCATTCTTTTATATACACTGCGTGGAGTTAATTGCCCTTGCGGGCGTTAATTTCCAAAGCCGCTGTTTGGATTTACGGATACTATAATTTATATAAGGAATGGCTTTTTTCGTTCCTTTTTTATCCTTAACGCCGAAATCTATGATTTTGGCAATTCACGCCCGCCAGGGCAATTAACTCCGCTCCGATAGGAGTGGAAATTAACGCCGAGCCATCGGCTCGGCAATTAACCGCCCGAAGGCTTAGCAGATTCCTTCACAATACTTTTACAGTCTTAAAATACGTCTGTTATCTCAATTCGACTCTTCTTATCTTCCCGGATATGGTTTTCGGAAGTTCCGCCGCAAACTCGACTATCCTCGGATACTTATACGGAGCGGTATGAACTTTGACGTAATTCTGAATATCTTTTGCAAGTTCCGCCGAGCCTGCGTTGCCTTTGGTCATGACCACCGTCGCCTTGACTATCATTCCTCTCACCGCGTCGGGTACGCCCGTGACCGCCACTTCGAGAACGTTCGGATATTCCATTATCACCGACTCTATCTCGAACGGTCCTATTCTGTATCCGCTCGATTTTATTATGTCGTCGGTACGCCCTACGTACCACAAATAGCCGTCGTTATCTCTCCACGCGGTGTCGCCCGTGTGATACAACCCGTCGTGCCAAACGTCGGTAGTAAGTTTTTCATCGCCGTAATATCTGTCAAACAAGCCTATTTGTTCCCTGTCGGTATGCAAAACTATCTCTCCTACAACGCCGTTTTCGACGGAAACGCCGTTTTCGTCCACTATATCCACGTCGTATTGCGGATTAGGTAAACCCATAGAACCGGGCTTCGGCTCCATGCCTTTAAGATTTGCGACGGTGAGAGTGGTTTCCGTCTGTCCGAACCCTTCCATAAGTTTTATTCCCGTAGCGTTATAGAACTGCTTAAAAACTTCGGGATTTAACGCTTCTCCCGCTATCGTGCAATGCTGTAACGAGGATAAATCGTATTTCGACAAATCTTCTTTTATGAAAAATCTGTACATAGTAGGCGGCGCGCAAAACGTAGTTATTTGGTATTTTGCGAAAAGCGGCAATATGTCTTCTGCGTGGAAACGGTCGAAATCGTAAGTAAACACACATTCTTCTGCAAACCATTGCCCGTACAGCTTTCCCCAAGCTGCTTTGCCCCAACCCGTATCGGATATGGCGAAGTGCAGCCCTCCCTCTCTTACGTCGTGCCACCATACCGCGGTGACGATATGTCCTATGGGATACTTGTTGTTGTGCGTGGCTATCTTCGGATACCCCGTAGTCCCCGACGTGAAATACATAAGCATATCGTCGTCGGCAGACGGTCTTTGCCCTTCCGCCGGAGTAAAGCAATCGCTCTCTTCCTCTACTTCCTTGTCAAAATCGCTCCAACCCTCTCTATCGTCGCCCGTTACGCTCATAAAAAGAAGTTTTCCGTACTTTGCCGCCGCCTTTTCCACCTCGCGGCACAGTCCGTCGTCGTCGGCGCATACTACCGCTTTGACGTGAGCCGCTTCGAAGCGGTAGCAAAAATCTTTTTCCATAAGCTGATAAGTCGCGGGAATGACCACGGCTCCCAGTTTGTGCAACGCTATTATGGCAAACCAGAATTGATAACGCCGCTTCAACACGAGCATGACTTTATCGCCTTTGCGAATACCGTTTTTATAAAAATAATTAGCCGTTTTGTTTGAATATCTCGAAATATCGCCGAAAGTAAAGACTTTTTCTTCCTTATCTCTGCTGAGCCAAACCATGGCTTTTTTGTCGGGGCTTTTGCGGGCGAGTTCGTCCACGACGTCGAACCCGAAATTGAAATCTTCGGGGACGTTGAAGGTGATGTTTTTTAAGCGTCCTTTTTCGTCTATCGTTTCGTTGACGTACTTTTTATACAGTTTTGCCATATATAACTCCTTTTTGGAGATAAAAAAATCTCCGTAATTTTGTTAATTACGGAGAGACGAAAATAATTCCGCGGTACCACTCTCTTTACTCTTACAGAAGAGTCGCTCAAACGTCCAGCAACGTTTTATCCTACTATCGCAAGGCAAGCGATTCGATTACTCGATAGTCTTTCACCGAATAGGCTCAAAGGTGATTCTGCGTAAAGGCTCTTACCGTCTCGCACCGCCCGACGGCTCTCTGAAAATTACCGTAAACGCACTGTCCTTATCACAGCCGTTAAATTGATTGTATATTTATTATGCTATATTTTATGAAACCTTGTCAAACGTTTTTTATACGTTTTTTCGCATAAAAAAAGACAGCTTTCGCAAGCTGCCTTTTTTACGTTTATAATCTTAGCCTTTCTTTTCCACGGTATAACCTGCGTAGAGAGTAAGGTCGCAAGCAATTTTATCGTCGGGATCGAACAGATATTGAAGTCCCGTATCGAGATACCAACCGGTAAAGGTGTAGGTGTAAGTGAAGGTACTCGAATGGTTTCCGCCGAAGTTTTCGGTGACGCCTTCGGATTTAGCTTTGGTTGCTACTCTGTTTTCGTGACCGGGGGTAGCGGATTCCCACCATTTAAGGTCGTCGCCGCCGACGTTCTTTATCCCGTCGGTAAAGGTCTTGCCCGAACTTACGCTGATTTCTTTAACGGTAATTCTGGATACCGCGGCTATCGCGGCGGTAATTCTCTTGCCGGTAAAGCTACTTCCCTGAAATCCGGAAACGTACGTCACGCTGGCGCCGCTGGGATATTCCTTTACGGCGTAGTTGTTCTTTTCTTTATCGGTAGCCAAAGCGTCGTTCTGGAATTTAATGTTTGCGCTGCCGCCCATATGACGGAGTATAGATTCGTACGCGCTTACAAACTTAGAAATGTTATGGGTTTCGTCGTATTTCTTTTCGCATCCGACGTGTCCTCTGTTCTTATTTGCGGGTTTGCCGCACTCTTCGTCGGTACCGCCGCAGTCCCATTTCTTTTTGATTACCATATCTTCCAACGCTTCTACCTTTTCTTTCGCCTTGGAATATCCGCTGTAATCTTTATCGATAGCGTTTTTCACTTCGGTGTACATACTTCTCCACGGCTGATTCGACGCGTTGTTGGCGGCGGACGATACGTTGGCGTGAGAGTATGCCGCGTTCATTTGTCCTAATACCGCGTTCAACTTACCCATAGCGTAATCTCTCTGATCGCTTTCGTTAAGTCCGCTTATTATCTTGGTCGCCTCGTCGGGTTTTATTTTGTCCGCGTTTACGAGAGCTATATCCTTGTTATATCCCTGCGCGCTCTTAATCATTTCGCCGCTGTAAGAATAAACCTGGAAGCGGAGAGTACGTCCGAGATTGGTGTCTCCCATGTGGTCCTTATGCAAAATGTATTCGATAAACTTCAATTGAGCCATATCGTATTGGAACTGACCGTCGTACTTTTGTTCCGCCGAAGCGTTGGCTTTCTTACCGTTTTCGTTGGCGGTGTTGGCGGCGTTGTATTCTTTCATAACGGTGTCGTTACCCGCGTAGCACCATACCCAGTCGGTAAAGTTGAGCTGTCCGACAAGTCCGTTGTCGCGAATTGCCTGTTGCATTTCTCCCGTATAGCTCTTATTGTTCCACGGAGAGATGTTATAGACTATTTCTTCGTGTTTTTCTACCTTAGACTGGAAAGCGAAATGCTTTTCGTAGAAGGTCTGATAGAAAGAGTCGGAATAACGATACGCTTTTATGTAGCTGTCTCTTTGCAACTTGACGTAATCGAGCCATTCCACGTCGGTGAAAATAGTCTTATGTCCGTAGGTCAACTGTTTTTCAAACTCGTCGTCGGTCTGCGAATAGTAATCGGTTTTGTTATATTCGTAGTAGTAACCATAAAGTTCAACGCAGTTTTCGCGACCGTTGTTACTGCCGTCTAAGTTGTAATATTCGTTAAAAGCACGGAGATAAACCAACGTTTCGTAATCGAGTTCCTTCCGGCAATACTCGTCTAATTCGCCGAGGGTAGCCGAGATGGTAAGGCGAGCGTTTACTTTGCCCGAATCTTCCGCCATCTTTTCCACTACGGTAGTAGCGTAAACGAGTTCATGCACGGCAAGACGAGCAAACTGGTCTCCGCTCATACCGATGGCAAAAACCTTGCCCAACATATTGCGATATTGACGCTTTACGTTATCGGAGTCGGCGTCGGCTTGCGTTTCGTCCGCTCTATTCTTCAACTTGTCGTAATAATCCCAGTCGTCGAAGAAAGACCAGCCTTGGGTCTTCGTCTTGTCGAACGTTCCGCCGTCGACCAACGCCGCTATTTCTTCGGTGGTAACGGACTGCGCTCCCGCCATATAGTTTACGGTCTCCTGCATCTTATCCGTGGGAAGATTAGCGTTCTGCATAGCGCCTACGATGCCGCCTGCGTCGGAAGCAGCGAAAATCTTAACTATGGAAGAAACGTCTTTGCCGCTTTCCACGTCTTCTTTCTTTTCGTTGATACGAACGGTAAGTTTGGCTTTTGCGTCTTCTTTCTCGGTGTCGCCGTAAGTCACTGTATTACCTTTCAAATCCTCCTGCTTCTGAC
>CACXFJ010000083.1 GCA_902766965.1 uncultured Eubacteriales bacterium
GTGCTTTATTAAGATATGGATAAAAATACCCATTAGGGTGGGTGGGTGGGATATACAAAACCTTATATACAGATAAAAACGGAATAGAAAACACGCCTATTCCGCCTTAATCTTTATATCCGTAACTCAAAACCAACGGTTTTGAACTTCACTGCCGTTAGGCAACTTCACTATCGCTATGCAATAACTTCACTCCGCCTACGGCGGAACTTCACTTTGCCGAGCGGTAAATTCGCTCGGCGTAAGCCGAAATTCGCATAAAAGATAGCACCCTATTAAGAGTGCTATCTTTAACTTTGTTTTTTGTGCCGTAAATTACCGATTTATCGAAGTCGTATAAAAGGACAAAACAGCCGTCGCAAAAGAAGATAGCGGAATGGGAGTAGACATATAGTTTTTGCGACGGCGTGTAAAGGCTTCAAGGTTCGAGGGGATTTTTGTAAAACTTCGAGTGAAGTCGTACCGTCGTACGACGAGCGAGAATTTGACAAAACGCACAAAAATTCTAATTGATTTATCCTAGTTTTTACAAGAAAAGCACCCCTTTCGGAGTGCTTATACTTTCATATTTTTGTGCGTGTAAATCACCCAAAGATTGGAGCCGTCATTCGGAACGGAGACATTCTACGGGGTCCTTGTTCGACGCTATTCGCGCGGGAACAAACCCCGAAAGAATGGACAGAGCCACGCTTATGAGCATCATCATAACGGGGTGCCACCACGCAAGCTGCGCAAGGTCGGGGATACCCAAAATCGCGGTAAGAATAGTGTCGGCGATAAGGGACAGAATATATGCGAGCAGAATACCTATCGCGCCGCTTATTACGCCGAGGATAGCCGATTCGGAGATAAATACCGTCGAGATATCCTTTTTCCGCGCGCCGATACTTCGCAGCACGCCGATTTCTTTTCGGCGTTCCAAAACCGAAGTGTATATGATTATCGCTATCATTATGCTCGATACGACGAGAGATATCGCGGCAAAACCTATAAGGACGTAAGTTATCGTAGTGGTAAGGGTATCGACGTACCTCGTAATCGTTCCGAGCATATCGGTGTATTCCACGTTGGCTTCGTTGTCGGCGTTATATTGTTTAATAAATTTATCTATATTCTCCTTGCCGGTGAAAGAGTTGGCGTAGAAGTAGATTTTCGAGGGATTATCGAAGTCGGCGACGCCGAGATAACGGCTTATCTTTTCCTGCATGTCTTCGTTTAATTCGTCGCCCTTTTCGACGGGAATTTTGTTTACGGTGAGACATTTATCGTAATCGGACACCGCTACGGACGGGTTTTCCGTCTGCGCTTTATATATATCGCTGTTTTTGGCTCTTTCGGACATATGCTGCGTGAGAGCTTCGTTATAACCGATAAGACCGTTCATACAGGTAATATCCACGCCTTGTTTCGGACGAATTACTCCGACTACCTTTACCGTTTCCGCATGCGCTTCGACGAATTCTTTTTTTCTGTGGTTAGCGTAGTTTACGGCGGAATCGTCGAAAGTTCCGTCTTCGTTTTTGACGAAGTAATCGGAATTACTCATTATTTTATATTCCAAGGAAAGAAGGTCGTCGATGGTAAATTTTTTGCTTAAAAATTCCGAATTCCCGCCAAGGGCTTTAGCCACTTCGTCTTCTCCCGCAAGACCTAACGCGAACAGCGAGAAGTCGTAAACCTGGTTCTGACTGTCTACTACGAGGACTACTTCGTTCCACGCCGACGGCCAACGGGAATTTTTGCCGATGAGGTCGTATTGAGAGTTGAGAAGTTTGGTATTCGAGGGGAGCTGTTCCCATACCGAAATCATGGAAGCAATTCCGCTGTCGCCTTCGAGATAATCGAGCATACCCGAACCTTCGAGAATTTTCTTAAGAGTCGGGTTTTTTTCGAGCATCGCCGTCATACCCTCGAGGAAGGGGTCGACCTGCATATAGTTGTCGGGGTCTTTAGTATAGTTGCAAAAAACCGAAAAGTCCACGCCGTAGTCGTACTTTACGTATCCGTCGTCTTCGTTAAAGTTCGTGTTAATGTATTGTTTAAGGTGCGCAAGGTCGTTGGGCTTCGACAAAGCGGAATTTATTATCGAATTAAGAACGTTACCCAAAACCGTTTTCGGCGTGATTATTTCGCTGTCCGGATATTTTTCTTTGTTGGGGTCGTTTTTCTGTAAAAGTTCAACCATGGAAGTAAGGTCAACCGAGTTGGTCGTGCTTACCGCCATAGGATAAATGGAAAGGGCGTTTTCTTCCACCTTGTCGATATATCCGCGCGCGCCGTTGCTTAAACAAAGGACGAGCATTATACCTATTATTCCGATACTTCCCGCAAGAGAAGTGAGGAGAGAACGTCCTTTTTTACTGTTAAGGTTGCTGGCGGATAGTCTTACCGCCGTGCCGAAAGACATATAAGTAGTGCCTTTTCGTTTGAGCGAGTGCATGATTTTCGTCATCGCTTTTTGCGCGCCTTTGACGGCTTTTCCGACGGCGTTTTGTTTTTTCTTCGGTCTCTTCGCTTCGATTTCGGCGAGGCGACGTCTGGATTCTTCTTCGAGAGCGAGCCTTTCCTTTTCTTCGTCGGCAAGACAGTCTTCCAGGACATATTCGTTGCTGTCGTCGATTACGACGCCGTCGCGCATTTTTATTATTCTCGTGCTGTATTCTTCGGCGAGACTGTCGTTGTGCGTGACCATTATTACGAGCTTGTCTTTGGAGATATCTTTGAGGATATTCATTACTTGTCTTCCCGATTCGCTGTCGAGAGCGCCCGTAGGTTCGTCTGCGAGAATAATGGACGGGTCGTTGACGATGGCTCTCGCTATCGCCACTCTCTGCATCTGTCCGCCCGACATCTGCATGGGGCGTTTTTTCGCCTGGTCGCGAAGTCCTACTTTGTCGAGGGCTTCCAAAGCTCTGCGCTTGCGTTCTTCTTCGGGAACTTCCGCCAGGATAAGGGGCATTTCCACGTTGCGGAGAACGGTCTGGTGGGGGATAAGATTGTAACTTTGGAATACGAAACCTATTCTTCTGTTGCGGTAGTCGTTCCAGTCGGCGTCGGAAAACGAAGCGGTATTCGTTCCGTCGAGATAAACGCCTCCCGACGTGCATTTGTCGAGACCTCCGATAAGGTTGAGCAAAGTGGTCTTGCCGCAACCCGAATGACCGAGGATGCTGACGAACTCGCAGGAACGGAATTGAACCGATATACCCTTAAGAACGTTCGTCACCTGGTCTTTCGTCAATTGAAAGTCCTTCGTTATATTTTCTAATCGTAACATTTTTTCACCTGTACCTTACATAGTTTTCGACGAATGGGGGATTTACGTCTGTCCGGTAAAAATTCCCGTCTTCGCCGCCGCGGCGGAGCAAGACCGTATTCGTCGATTTGCCTATTCGTAAATAATGGCAATCACTATTATAACAAAAAAAAGATGAAATTGGAATCACTTTTTATAATGATAGAAAGAGAGAGGCAGATTTTTCGACGTTTTTACGGAAAACGCCGAATTTACGACATTGCGTTTTGATAAAAATTCGCAAAACGAACGTGAATACGAGGCAAAGGGCGGATAGGAAGGCGATTTTTGCGGAACGGAGAGGCGTCGAATGGGAAAAAAGGAAAGGCGTCGGGCGTATATTCAATAAAGAAACGAACTTGTCGCAATCCGTTTGCTCGTTTGACTTTTTTTATCGCGTATAGTACAATATTCACAACCATTAAGTAAGAGGTCAGATTGTATGAAAAAGATATTAGGCGTGGTTACGCTTGCGATTTTGGTTTGCGCGGTGCTTGTCGGCTGTTCCGGCGGTTCGACGGTTGCTCCCGCGTGGGCGGACAGAGAAGAACTCGTTTATAACGTCACCGACACGAAGACGAAAGAAACGTTGGGGACTATGACCGTCGTAAACGAACGCCGCCCCGAAGACAAAACCCTGAACGGCAAGAATTACGACGCCGACGGAAGAACGACCGTTGACGTCCGTATGGGAGAAATTACCGTCAAGACCGTTTTCCTTACGAGACAATACGAAGTGATTGCCTCGCAAAAGACCCGCACCGAGGGCGAGAACGTGACCGTCACTAATACTTACCATTCGGGGAAATATTACTATTATTCGGTAAACGGCGGCGAAGAAAAGAAATTAAAGACGGGTTCGACCGGTTATACCGACAGCGAATATATCTACAACTATATCCGTTGCTACGACTTGTCGTCGACTTCGCCCGCTTCGGTAAAAATAGCCGACGCCGCTACGGGAACGGTCAAGACCGTGACCACGCAGAGAGTCTCGGTGAAGAAATTAGCCGTGCCGTATCCCTCGGGAGAAAAAGAAGTCGACTGCTACGCGGTGGCGGTAGCCTTATCCGACACTCCGTCGGGTTCGGCGATATACGCTTGGTACACTCCCGACAGCGCCGACTATAACCTTTCCGGAAGGTCGATAAGCCCGTCGAAGAAGTTCCCCGTCAAGATGGTGGAAAACAATATTACCTATACGCTTACGTCGATGAGCGTAAAATAGAATGGCGAAACTTTCAAAAAAAGCGATTATAAATATAATTACCGTCGTACTGGCGGTAATTTTGATATCGGGGTGGATTTTCCTCGCGTATATTCATCTCGAAGGGGCGGAGTACGCCGGGAAGTACAATCCCCGGTCGGGGACGAAGTATATCGCGCACCGAGGGTACAGCGCAAAGTATTTCGAAAACACTTACGAAGCCTTCCGCGCCGCCGCGGAAGAAACCTTCTTTCAGGCGATAGAAACCGACGTGTATCTCACCGCCGACGGCGAATACGTGTGCAGTCACGACGAAAATCCCTTCGTCGACAAGTCGATAAAAATAACGGAAAAAACCTACGCCGAAATTATGGACTTGCCCCTCGACCTTACGAAAGCTCCCGACGCCGCGGACAAAACGTTATCTTATCGCATTTGTAGGCTTTCGGACTACCTTACGTTATGTAAAGGATACCGAAAAACGGCAGTCGTGGAGATAAAACAAAACCTGACCAAAGAGCAGGCGACCGCTCTTGCCAAGTTCGTCGCGTCGAAAACGGGGTGGACGGACGCCGTATTTTGTTCGTTCAAAAAAGACCCGATAGACTATATTTACGCCGAGCATCCTTACGCCGACGTTATGCTGTTTACCTCCAACAAAACCAAAGCCTCGTTGTATCGCGAAATGAATTTCAATATAGGAGTTTCGGAAAAAATCATCTCGGAAAAACTCATTAAAAAAGCGCATAAGGCGGGCGTTTACGTCAACGTCTATACCGTCAACGATAAAGAAGCCGCGAAAAAATACGCCGCGGCGGGAGTCGATTTTATTACTACGGACGACGTTCTCGCGGAATAAAGCGGTAAAGAGCGTGGAGCGGTCAAAATCGTTGATTTTTCGGGGAAACGGAGCGTAGGCGTACCGAGTACGGCAGACGACGTTTTCGCGAAAGTCGAAAAAAATTAAATTAGCATATCCGCTTTTTTCATTGGTTCCGATTAAAGTCGGTTTTTAACTTGTTTTTCTTTTTTGGCGACGCAAAGGAACGCGCTCCGGACGCTTCCTATACGAATATGCGAAAAGTTATTGCAATTCGTACGCTTTTGTTATATACTAATTAGGCTTATAATTCAGTAATTTTTGTAATTGGAGAAAGTATGAAAAAGAAATTGCTTATAACCGTTACGGTGATATTGGCTCTCGCGTTGAGCGTGGGAATTCTTGCGGGTTGTACCGAGAGTCTTAAACAAAAAGCTATCCCCACCCAAATGGGAGGTAAGGTCAGCGGAAACGGCGGTATGACCGTAGTTTACGGCGACTACCTTTATTTCATTAACGGCTACGCGGGAGAATCCGCCGACAACACTTTCGGCAAAGTGGTCAAAGGCTCGATAGCGAGAGTGGCGTTAAAGAACGGCGTTCCCGACGGCGAAGCCACGATAATCGTCCCGAAGAAAGTTTACGGCACCGACACCAACTACGGCGGAATTTATATCGTGAACGACTATATCTATTACGCGACCACGAGTACCGACCTTGACGGCGACGGCAAAGCGAAAACCTCCAACGGAGTCATCATGCGTACCAAAGTGGACGGCACCGCAACCGAAGTCGTAGCGGAGTTCGACAGCCACAGCACCGTTTTCAAGGTAGTCGGCGACAAGTTGGTTTACGTAAGGAATAACGGTATCTACTCGATAGACCTCAATTCGAAAAAGTTCGACGTCACCACCGTCGAGAAGAGTATTCTTACCGGATACGTCATGGACGACAACTACATTTACTACAACGTTTACGTCGACAGCGACACGTCCAACTACGCTATGAAAGTTTATCCTCTCGCCGGCGGAGAAGCAAAGACTCTCCTCAGCGCGGAAATTTTCGGCAAGACCGACGTTAAGTACACGTTCGGTATCGTGTCCGTTATCGACGAAGGCGATAAAGTTAAGGTTTTCTACTCCAAAAAGGACGACGCGCAAGGAAATCCCGAAGAAGGTTTCTACGCGACCACGTTCGACAAAGCCACGTTCGCTTATAATAAAGATAACGAAAAGCGTTTCACTCAGAACAGCTCTTCCACCACGAACCTCAATTACACGAAGTTCTATAAAGCGGGCGACTATTATTTAGGATACGCCTCCACGAAACTCGACGCCTTCAATGCCGACGGCACGAGAGTGCAGGGTACCGACGCTATCCGCAGTCTCAACGTGGGAAGCGCCATTACCGTGTTCGAAATAGAACAAAACGAGAACAGCGTCGTTCTTTGGTATCTCGACAGCAACAGCGTTCTTCGTAAAATAACCGTTCTCGAAAAAGACGGCGAAGAGTGGAAGTTCGTGGAAGGGAACGAAACCAAAATTTTCTCGGGCAAGTTCTCCAAAAGCTATACGAGCATCGAGAAAGTCGGCAACGTGCTTTACTACTTTAATTCCAACGTTTCCGACAACGCGTATTACTATGTAATCGACGAAGAAAAGCCCGCGGAAGGCAAGGAAAAAATCCTCGGGATAATAACCCAAACCGATATCATAGCGGCGTTCTGAAAAAAATAGCGTAAAATTATAAAAAATCAGTTTACAAAATATCGTTTAGTAAATATAATATATCCAAATTACCGATAAGGCAGTTTGGATATTTTTTACGGCGAAACGAGACGGAAATCGACAAGCCGTAGCAAGTCTGAAACGGAGGACGTAAAATTGGCTAAATATAAAAAATGCCCCAGATGCGAACTTAACTATATTTTGGAAGACGAAGACTTCTGCGAAATCTGCAAGCAGGAACTGAAAGGCATATCCTGCAACGTGGACGTAGACGAAGAGGACGACGCGGAACTCTGCCCCATATGCGGGATTAACTTCCTTAACGAAGGCGAGAAGATGTGCGAAGCGTGCGCCGCGGCGAGAGCGGACGAAGAGAAAAGTTCGGCTATCGACGACGTGGAACCGGACAGTTGGGACGAAGACGACGGCGTGACCGAAGAGGATATCGCAGAAGACGGCGACGATATGGACATATCTTTGGAAGACCTTGCGGAAGAGGAAGAAGAGGACGACGAAGAAGAAAAACCCTTCGACGAAGAAGCCTACGACGACGACGATTTTTCCGATATTCCCGACGACGGAGGCGAAGACGACGACGAAGATAAAGACGAAGAGGACGACGACTTCTAAAAAAAAGAAAGCAAACGAAAATAGGTAAAAACCGCGGCAAACGTGCCGCGGTTTTTTCGTGCGAAAAGCAAGGAATTTCCGAGCGGTTTTCCGTCGAGGTCTTTGCGGCGGAACGTTGCGGATAAAGGCATTTTAAGGATACTTTATTATAAATTACGGTATCCTATACGGCTAAAAATACAGACGCGGAACAAACCTCGACGACAAATGCGCTCGGTAAATCTTTTTACGCAAAAAGTTTAATTTACGACGGGTTACGACGTTTTTTCGAGAGGAATCTTTGTGAAAAAACAAGGGATTTTGAGCTAAAACCGAGCCAAAATTTCCCTTTATCGGAGATAAAAATTTTTCGGGTTAGGTATTGTGCAATATAATTATATATGTTAAAATATTTATAACTATCGGTGTACGTCCGGTAAACCGATGAAACTTTGGTAGGAAATATGCTTATGACACGTAAAAAAATCATTCCTTTAATTCTATTGACAGCGCTTGTGCTGGCGGTCGTCGTTGCCGTCGGGTTCGGCACGGAAAGCGGATTAGCCGACGCGGAAGCCGCGGTAAATTGGAGCGCGAGAGTCACTAAGCAGACTACCGTCAATGGTCAGACCGAATACGTCGACATTGCTTCCGGCAGCAACGTTACCGACACGACCAACTTCACTTTCGTCATTTCCGGATATGCCGAAAGCGATAACTTCGAATATTACGTTTCCCGCGACAAACACGAAAACAAGAAAGAAATTCTGGACGCGCTTAACGTCGAGTGGACGAGAATATCGGATAAGAGACAGATAGACGCGAATACGGTGGGTCTTACGAGCGTGTTCACGTCGGCGAACAAAGACGAAGTATATATCTACTTCCGCCGCAGTTACACCGAGAATTCCAAAGTAGTCACCGAATATTATTCCACTTTCTGGCACCTCGTAATAAATTGCAGTCTTACCGAATCCGACTTAGGGATAGAGGAAATCAAAGCGACGTTTTTAAGAAACGGCGTTTCCGTCGATTACAACGGCGGTTGGATAGGGGTAGGTTTGCGTTTTTACGTCACCACGAAGTACATGAAAGACAAGGGAGCGGCTTTCGACGCAGGTAACGAACTTTTGAGTTATTCCGTCGACGGCAAGGAGGTTTCCGACAATACTAAACGTTGGCTCCCGATGAACTATAACTACGTTACCGTCACCGACACGTTGAAAAACGGCAGAGTCGACTTCAAAGTCACCGACGTGGGAGGAAGATACGCAAAGTATGCAAGTTACGAAGGCGTCAATATCGATACGAATTCGCCTTTGTTCTCCCTTTCCGCCACGACTTACGACAGCGCGACGGGAACGGTCAGGAATTATCAGAACAGGGAATGGGCGAGCGGAGACGTTACGTTCAAACTCACCGACGTAAGTTCGTGCATAAGCGGCGTGTCGTATTACTATTCCTACGACGGCGTTAATTTCATACTCATTCCGTCCGACGTACACGTCATAAGGACGACGACGAAAGGTATCCGCTTCCGCGCGCAGTCTTCCGCAGGCGTAGTCTACGACTACAACGACGGAGCCGACTTTACGGTAAATATCGACGCGGTTCAGCCCGGAGCGACCGCCACGGCTTTTACCGACGACCCCGACAAGAGCGGAACGTTTAAAGAAATTCCCTCGACTTTCGACGCGCAAGCAAGCGCATATAAGGCGGAAGCCGACGCGAACGGACAGGTCTATCTCAATATCTACAACAAAGACCGCGACGGAAACTACGTCAACAACGTCAGCGGAGCCAAGTTCTTCTACGCCGTGTCGATAGACGGCGGCGAATACGGAGAATATAAACAGGCTACCGTTGCCGTAAACGACGGCGACAACGTTTATTATCGCATAACCGACGTCTTGTCCAAGGGAGTTTCTTCCGACAGAAAATATAAATTCTACGTCGAATCGGGAGCCGGACTTCGCAGTAACGTGACGGTCTACTCGGTGAAAATCCTTAACTCCTTCTTTGAAATCGCAGTGGGAGACATTACCTATACGCCCAACGCTTCCGGTTGGTCTGCGGCACCCATACCCGTGTACGTCACCGTACCTACCGACTCGAAAATTCAGCGTAACAACGCCGGCGAAATAATAGGCTATACCGAGCCGACGACGAAATATACGTTCTTCTATTCTCCCCTCAACATCGCGGGACTTACCTACGAAGCGAAGGGAGAATATTACAACTACGTCGAGAACGAAGAAGGGAAATCCGTTTATAGGTTCTACCTTGCGGCGAGCGCGGAATCGGCGTTTTCTATCTACGCCAAAAACGGCGCCGGCAAGAGAAGCGACAACACCTACGTAGGAGTGGACGTAATAAAAATCGACGTTCTCGAACCCGAAGTGGAGACTTCCGCTTATATCTTCCCCGAAAGCGACGTCGGCAACGATTACGTCTATATAAAAAGCGCGGAATGGGTAAACGGCAGAATTATCTTTACCTTTAACGTAAAAGACGGCGTAAGCGGCGTGTACGTAAAGGACCTCAATTTCGCGGTGGACGGCGAAGGCAAACCCGTTTATAACGGCAACGGAGAACTTATCTGGCAGGAAAGCGCGAATTCGAGAACGGCAAGCGGCACCGTCAACAAAGAAGACGGTTCCCGTTACTACGTCTACAACGTGGAAATAGGTCTTCCCGACTCCACCGTGGTTAAGATGAGTAAGGAGTACCGTTTCAGAGTTTACACAGGTTCCGGCGTGTACAAGCATATAAGTTTCGTGGCGAACATCGACACGACGAGAATACAGCTTGACAGCATCGACTTCATCACCGAAGAAAAGACGGAAAATATCGCGGTAGTCAGCAATAAAATAACGTTGCCGTCGGTTCGCGAAGGCGCGACGATAAAACTTATTCCGAACGCCGAACAGACAGGGCATTTCGGTTACTACGTCTATAACGAAGTTTCGGGAAAATACGAAGCGGTCGACGGGGAAGAACTCGAATTTACCGTTCCGTCTGACAGGAAAGGGGAACTTATTAAGAAATTCTACCTTGTCAGCAAGGCGAAAGACTACAAGGGCGTATCCTATTCCACCGATTCGGCTACTCCGTACGAGATAGTCATTCCGTACAACACCCTTAACATTTCCATAAATTACGAACTTATCACCGATACCGTTTCGGGCAGCGCGGAGTGGGTGGACAGCAACCTTACCGTGCAGATAAGTCTGACGAGCGACGATACCGGTACGATAAGAGAACTTACCGACGCCGAAAAAGCCGACTACACCTACTACTATATGCTCATAAACAACGTTCCCGGACTTAATCTTACCGAAGCGATAAGGAACGGAACGTGGTTAAAGTGCGAAAACGGCGGCTATATCGCAGGCAGTACCCTTTATTCTTTCGAAATCGACTTTTCGCATAAATCTTTCTACGGATACATAGCTTTGTCGGTAACGAACGAAGCGGGTTTCCGTTCTTCCACGCCCGGCGACGTCAACAGACTTCTGTTTATCGACAGAACCACTCCCGACGTGTCGGCTATGATTTCCGTGACGAGCGGAATAAACGAAAGGACGACGATAGAAGGCGTAAGCACGAGGACGTATTACAGTAAGGACGAAATCACTCTCGTACCGAGGACCTATACCGACAGGTCGTTAATTACTTATTACTACTTCCTTGTCGGCGAGGACGGAACTCTCCCCACCGAGAACCCCACGAGCGACAACGCTAACGGCTGGACCAAACTTACGAGAAACCTTTCTCTCTACGTTACCGACGGAGAGACGGCTTCTTACGAATACCTTTTCTACGCCGTGAACGAACTCGGCAGAACCGCGGGCGGCGTTTCCGGCGAGAGATACGTTTTTGAAATCGACACGTCGAAGATAAGCGGAACGTTAAGTTATAATCAGAACGACGGCGGATATTACGACCCCACCCTCGGAATGCAGGCGTATATATGGAAAGAAGCCGCGAGCATCTCTCTTAAAGTAATCGGCAGCAACACTTTCGTCAAATATTACTATTCGATTGACGACGGAAAGACGTGGAATCCGTATCTCGAACCGAGCGGAAACGAAGCTTTCTACGCCCCGGGCGAAAACAACGCAAAGACTCTGACCTTCAACGCAAGCTACTTCCCCGACGGAATTAACAACGCATTCTCGTTCAAAGCCGTCAACAAAGCGGGTTCGGAATATATTTTCAAAGAAAAAATCTATATAGCGATAGACACGATGACTCCCGAATTTTCGGTAAGTCTTTCGGTGGACGGAGTAAGCTACGACGGCGGCGGCACCGAATTGTCCTCTTACACCGCGACCAACTGGTCCAACCGCCCCGTAACGATAAAAATAAACCCCGTAAAAGTAAACGTCAGCGGAGTCAAGTACACTTACGTTATAGAATATCTCGTAAACAGAACTCCCACCAAGACTACCGAGAGAGAAACCCCGTCGAACGACACCTTTACTACCGACAGATTAGACGGTTTCGGCATAAACCGCGACGCGGTGGTTACGATAAGAGCGACGAGCAGAGCGGACAGCTCCAAGTATTCGGAAGTTTCGTTCAGAGTTAAAGTCGATCAGACCGTACCCGTGTTCACCCTTACCGGACAGGCGTCCAACGACGACTATACCGAAACGAAGACCATAGCGTCGGGCGATTGGACAAATTATCCTCGGGTAAGCGTCAGCAAGGCTTCCGACCCCGATCACGTCAACGTCAGCAACGTATACTACACTTACACCTATAAAGACCTCGAATCTACGGGCATAACTTCTCACGACTGGCCCGACGGGAACCCCGTTTTCGATAAGATTTGTACCATTACGGTGACTGCCCGTTCCGACGCGGGACTTACCTACGTGAAGGAATTCGCCGTCAATATCGACACGGTAGTTCCGAAGATAGGATTTATGAAATCGGAAGCCATATCAGTGATTTCGGGCGGAAAACAGTATATCGACCTTAAAGTGTACGTGGAAGAAGAGAATATCGAAATCTGCGAATACATTACGACCAAGGGCGAAACGAGAGGCTTTGCGTTCGACCCGTCCGGGTACGTCATATCCACAAGCTCGGTCGACAATACCGTTAAGTACGACAAGGACGGCAAAGAGTACAGAGGGTACGTTTATATTTACGTAAAGGACTACGCCGGCAACGTGGCTACCTTTGAATTCTATATGCTTCCGTTCGAACTCGACGTCAATAACGTCACCTTAAAGAACGAAGACGCAATGACTATCGACAGGTACGAAAACGACCTCAACGCCGCCGAAAGCTATATGGAACCGGCGAGAGTGACCTATTTCAGAAACCTTATTCAGCGTTTACGCGACAGAGTCAATACTTTGGAAAACGAGATAGCGACTTACAGAACCTATCTTGAAAAGTTGGCGCAGAGGACGAGTTTCGAGCTGAAAAGCGACTACGCCGAAATGTTCGAGTATCTCAATACCTATAATAATTACAAACTTTACGGACAGGAATGGATACAGGAAGCGATTACGGAAGACGCCGGCAGCGTTTATTACGCGTATTTCCAGAACCTTACCACGCAGTTTGAAAGACTGAGGAAGCAAATGGCGGCGGTAGAGAGCATAGAAGATCAAGTGACGAAACTTCCCGCGATAAATATGGTGGAAGCGAGCGATTACGACGACGTGCTGACCGTGTACAAGGCGTACGGCGACCTTACTTCCGACCAAAAAGCTTGTTTTACCACGCACCTTTACACTAAATTGTTAGCCCTCAAAAAGCGTTGCGAAATACTCCTTCTTACCGACGAAGACAGCGGAATATCTTTGGACGGCGGATTTGCCGAACAGGCTAAGATAAGGGTAGAGAGCTTTGCCGAAGGTTCGGAATACTACACCAACGCGCAGACCGCGGTACTTAACGCCGTCAAGGACGAAAACGCGGCGAGAGCCGTCGTGGCTATATACAGAATAAGTATCGTAGGCGCTGCAAGTCAGACTTCCACCGGCAAAGTCAAGATAGAAATGCCCATTCCCGAAAGTTATCGTCAGTACGTTCGTTTCGCGGTATACGAGATGAGTTCGGACGGAGCTTTGACGCAGGTCAAGGATATGAAGATAAACGGCGACGGCAAGGCGGTTACGTTCACCAGCGACGAACTTACCACTTACGTTCTTACCACCAAAGCGAACATTCAGGTAAACGACTCAAAGACCGACACGTACGGAAAATTCCTGGGTCTCGACCTCGACGTGGAGATGATAAGGACTCTCGCGATAATCGGCGGCGTACTCTTCGCTGTCGTGATAGTAGTGGTAATCATCGCGGGTATAAGACATAAACGCTTCCTTAACACCTATAACAGAGCCTACAAGAGCGGAATATACAGAAGAGGAATACAGCGTATCCCGAAAGGCAACACCCGTCCGAGAACCAACCCGCAGTATCCTACCGAACGCGTAAAGACGCAGAAAAAGCCGTATTAAAAGTGAGAAATTATGTGCTTTTACAGGAAAAAACTATATAAACAGCAACAGGATATACTGAACCGTCTTAACGATTTGGAAAAGAGCGGACAGACGAACCGCGAAGTAATAACGACGGCGATGAAAATATCCAACGACACTTTGATAGGCGGAATAAAAAGCACGGTGGACGCCGTCGCGGACAATGTACGCAATATGACCGTCAATAACGAAACTCGTCTTACCGAAGTAAAGGAAGAGTTAAGAACAAATCTTACCGAGATAAGAACCAACGTGGAAGGCAGTCTGAAAAGCGTGCGGGAAGATAACGAAAAGCAGTTATCCGCGATGAGAGAAGTCGTGGAAGAAAAACTCGCCGGTTCTCTTAACGAACGTCTTAACGCCACCTTTAACGCGATTAACGAACGTCTTGACGCGGTAAACAAAGGTCTCGGCGAAATGCAAGCGTTAAATAACGGCGTCACCGACTTGAAAAAGGTCCTCGCCAACGTAAAAACGAGGGGAATGTGGGGCGAAGTCAGCCTCGAAAACATTCTCGACGGAATTTTAACGAAAGAACAATACGCCACGCAACAAAACGTTACCGGGAAAAGAAACGGCGAAGCGGTGGACTTCGCGATAATTTTGCCCGGCAAGAAAGAGGGTAGGGTTTATCTCCCCATCGACGTAAAATTCCCGCTCGAAGACTATCAGAGAATGGTGGAAGCGAGCGACCGAGGCGATTTGGAAGAGACGCAGAATGCGTCGAGAGCGTTGGAAAACGCGGTTAAAATTCAAGCGAAGTCAATAAGTTCAAAATACATAAATCCCCCCTATACTACCGATTTTGCCATAATGTACCTGCCGATAGAAGGTCTTTACGCCGAGATTATCCGTAATCCGGGGTTGAGCGAAGAGT
Organism: uncultured Eubacteriales bacterium; assembly: GCA_902766965.1. Lineage (GTDB taxonomy): Bacteria > Bacillota > Clostridia > Christensenellales > DTU072 > CAG-1782. Next base: position 15,042 of record CACXFJ010000083.1, read on the forward strand.
TACAGCGAAAACATAAAGTAATTCCGGCAGGACCTACCACGATAAGCGCAATCCTTAACAGCCTTCAATTAGGCTTCCGTACTCTTGCCATACAGCGTAGCAGCAGAGAGGTATTCGACCTGCTCGCCGGGTTCAAAAAAGATTTTACTACCTTTATGGAAAATATCGAGACGGCGCAAAGACAGGTTGCCACGGTGGGGCATACTCTCGAAACCGCCACGAAGAGAAACGAAATAATAATGAAAAAACTCAACAAGGCAGAAACTCTCACCATTCCGGAAACGGAAGAATAAACAAACGTATTTTATCGGAGACAACAATGAAAAGAATCAAAAATCTGACGTCATTGCTTTTACTCGTCGCGACAATTTTAGTGCTTGTTACGGCTTGTTCTTTTTTTAATCCGAGCGGCGGCACGCAAAACAAGTTTTCCGTCACGCTCGACCTTAACGGAGGCACGGGAGTGTCGGCTGCCGATTTTATTGACGGAGGGAAACTAAAAAGCCCGGATTCGGCACCCGTAAAGTCGGGTTATGAATTCGGAGGCTGGTTCTTCGATAAAGAATGTACCGAAGAAGCGACTTTCGGCAAAGCCTTGACGAAGGACGTTACCGTGTACGCGAAGTGGACGGCGAGACCGTACAAAGCCACCGTCGTATTGGGCGGTAACGACAATAGAGAGGTTGCCGTAAACGACGAAGGCAAGTTCGTTATTCCGGCGGAATACGAAGTTAAGACGGGTTACGAATTTAACGGTTGGTTTTCGGACGTCGCGTTAAAGACCCCCGCCGATTTTACCGAAACGGTGTCCGAAGACAAAGTTTTTTACGGCAAGTGGACGGCGGTAAAATACGAAATATCCTACCTTACCGACGGAGTGGCGAAAGAACCCCTCGACGCAAAACGTTATTATACGGTAGATGACAAAGTTATTTTCTCTTCCCCTTCGGCTATAAAGAGCGGCTACGACTTTTTAGGCTGGTTCGACGAAGAGGGGAAAAAAGTAGTCTCGATAGAAAAAGGCAGCACGGGCAATATCGTCCTTACAGCAAAATTTATTTGCCGCAACAATTATATAGAATACGTTAAAGGCGGCTCGGTCGACGGCAACGCGGCGAGAGCCAACCTGCCTAATTCCACTGCAAAAATCGATGTAGTAAACCTCATTACCGTCAGCGACAGAGCTGCGTTCGTCGTAAAAGACGGGGGCGGCAACGTGGTAGAAAAAGGGAAAGAAACCGCCCTCGCCGTCGGCGACAATAATTTTTCCGTGACGGTAAAAGCGGAAGACGGAACGGAAAGGGAATATACCCTTAACGTATATAGATACGACTCCGGCACGGTAGTGGTCACTTTCACGTACCCGGGACTTTTTACCGACGAAACGGTCAGCGTACCCAAAGGCGCTGTCGTGCAGGAACCCGAACGAAAGGACGCGACGGGATACGACTTTATAGGTTGGTTTACTGACGAAGAATATACTGCGGAATACGATTTTAATTCCGCCGTGGTCACCGAAATTACCATTTACGCAAAATACGACGCCCGACGTTACAATATAAAGTACTGTGCGGGAGTATGGGAAACAGACGCCGCCGCGCCCTCTACGTTTACCATAGCCGACGTCGTGCCGCTGCCGCCGCCCGCGTCGAAGAACGCTATCGAAGAGGAAGAGAAATACATATTCGACGGCTGGTACACGAGCGGAAATTCTCTCGTCACCGAAATAGCCGCAGGTACTTGCAACGACGTGGAAGTGTTCGCCCGTTACAGCCTTAAAGACGATAAGAAAATCGGCTATTTGGGCGGAAAGTATTCGCCCGACGCCGAAATATACGCTTCCGAATTTATAGATTATCTGAACTACTGTTCGTATGCGAGACGGACAAGCACTTCATTTATCTTGTTCGTACCCGAAAGCGAAGATAAAGACAATTACGTTCAGGGAAAAATCAGCGAATTCGTCAAGAACAACGATTCCGCCGCCCTTTTAGGGGTAGTGGAAGGTTCTTCTTTCAGCAAAGATACCGAGACGAAGACGTTGGACGGCGTGGTTTACAACAAATATAACGTAACTATAAACCTCGATTTCGTCTATCCGACCGAAGCGAAAAGCGACGTCGACGCATATACGCAATTAAAATACGACATGCACGAGTTCGTTTCTGCGAGAAGCGACGATTACGACGCATTTGCGATAAACTATATATCCGACAGCGTGAGCGTAGAGGACACCGACAAACTGTTGTTTGCCGTGATAAACGGTTACCGTCCCGAACCCGTAGTCGGAAGCTCGGCGGAACGCATATATAATAAAGCCAAGAGCGCGTTAAGAAAGATAGTGGACGACGGTATGTCCGACGTAGAAAAGGCGCACGCTATCTACGACTACCTTATCCTTAACGTGGCGTACGACTACGACCTTTTGAACTACGTTCAAAATAATCCCGGACTTAATAGAAGAGACACGCAAAAATATAACGGTTTCGCTCTCGAAGGGGTATTCGACGACGGCAGAGCGGTATGCGACGGAATCAGCAAAGCCTACGCCCTTATGTGCAATATCGAAGGGATAGAGTGCCTGCAAGTCACGGGCAATACGGTAGACGGCGTGGCACACGCCTGGAATAAATTTAAGATAGACGGGAAGTGGTACAACGCCGATCCTACGGGCGGCGGCTTGCTTTTGAGCGTCAACGGCGGCGACAGTGCGGAAGGAATAACGCACAGATACTTTATGCTCACCGACGAAGAGATGCGTAAGAGCAATATCCCCGATACCGGCAAAACCGGACTTGCCGACAAGGTAGCCGGCACAAAATATAACTTCTTCGCTACGCAGACCTTTACCTACGGCGGAACGGAATACGATTACGTTTTGGAATCCGCCGCCGAATGGAAAATCGCCGCGAGATACGTAAAAACAATGGTTTCGGAGTACGGAGTAGGTCTGATTGCGGAATTCAAAACCACCGCCGCGACCGAAAACGAAGCTAAAGCCGCCATAAAGACGGCGTTCTCGGGCATATATAACGGAACGTACGTCGTGTACTTCGACGTAAACACGCAGGTGGTAATAATTTGGGTGATGTAAAATAATCGCCGCCGCAAATAACCGCATATATTATTTCGACGGAAAGGAGATTTTATGAGCGTACGCAGAAAGATAATATTATGTATAACAATTGTTTTCTGTTGCGTAACGTTGCTTGCCGCATGCACCCCGAACGGAGAAACACCCGATAGCGGCGGTGGCGGCGGGAGCAAACCCGATTTGCCGTATTACTGGAAGTGTAAATTTATCGCGGATAAAGAAGAGTACGATATAAACGACGTAACGATTACGTTTATATACGGTTACGGGAGCGAAAAAGTAGAAACCATTTATTTCAACGACTATAATGAAGCGTGTTCGGCGAAAGCCGACGAGAACGAAGAATATCCGCCCGTAGCGGTCAACGTGTACTTTTTGTCGTTCGGGAACGAGTATCTTATAAAGACCGTAGACGATTTTTTCTCCGAAGAGTATCTTGCGGAAAACCATAGAGAAGAAATAACCATACCGTCAACGCTATTTTATAACGAATACGGCTTAATAAAATTTCACTTTGCCGTTAAAGACGGAGAAAACGGAAAGAAAGAATTATATGGCAAAACTACCTATAGCTGGCTTTATTATAAAAAGGAAGGGAATAAGGTACGCATTTCAAACAAAGATTTTGCTCCCGAATATCAATACCATTATTTGTCTTTAATGAAACACGGATTTGAAGATATGGCTGACGGTTTTGGGACGAAAGACAAGTCAATACGGAATTATTGCGCCGTAATCGGATGCTTGGTAAACGCTATTTTAGATTATAAGGGTGTAACCGTCGCAGACGGCGTAACCGTAGACTTTTACTTCGGTAGACTATACGACGCCGAAACTTCGTCCGTAGATATCTATATCGTGACGCAGGAAGCGGGGCAGGAACGGAAAACGTTGGTAAGAACGGTTGACGACTACGCGTCGGCGAAGTATAAGTGCAGACGGGAATACGATTATAACGGTGAAATAAGGGAAATTATTTATAACCATACCGAAAAAATTTATATCCCGCTTTCGTTACTGACCGAAAATTCGGGCGAAATAAAATTGTGCGTTTGCGAAACGGAAAGCGGAAATGAAATATCTAGTATAACTTTTGCTTATGAAAAACACGCAGATACGGATATACATCTTGACTATTATGTAAAGCGATAATATAAAAACCATCTTATATTAATACACTATGGGGAGTAAAATGTTATGAACAGATTTTTAAAAAAACAAAAAAATATATTTTGGATTTATTTGCCAATAATCATAGGCATTATTAGCATGTTGATTTTTGGACTTTCGTTAAACTGTGAAAAAACGGTTGCGGAAGCAGAGGTTATTTATAGTGCGGAGAATAATGTCGCATTAAAATCAACATATAGTCATGAATATGCTTATATGAGTTATGAGCATGAATATTGTTTAAATAGTTCTACTATAGAAATTCCGTTTAGAATAGTGTCTGACGGAACTATACAACATTACACTTATGATAAAACAAATTTTATAGTAGTATCTTCACGTAAAATTGACGAGACTCAATTAATGTTTTCATTGCAGTGCTTAAATTACGGCGACAACTATGAGTTGCATATTTCGATAATGAAGTCAGACGGCGAAGTTTTAAATGCCGCTTTATATGCAATTTATAATGAATATGGAATATTTGTAAGTAAATTTTCGCAAGAAGACGCAATGGAAAAATATATTAATTACGCTTTGAAAAACGCTATTTTAACGGAATGGGAAGCGGATGAAATCAGGTATGAAAATCTTTACGGAAAAGAGACGTATCAAGAAGATAATGTAGACGGCGAAGTTTTTTCCGAAACAATTTCAGGGAACTCGGTTTTGTCGACGGAAGGAGATACGTCGGCTTACGGGAAGGTTCAATGGCATGAAGGATCTTCAGTCTCCAGTCCGGTTCACCCATTAAGAAGAGTAAAAGTAGAGTTGCGGAACAGTAATTTAATAGGCTCACAATTATTGGGCACAACTTACACAGATAATGACGGACAATATACGGTAAAATTTAATAACAGCACTTTTGCCGAAAATGGCGGATGTGACTTATTTATTCGCGTATATGCGGGGGATAACAACGCTTACGTCGTTAAAAACGATGGGAGTACGAAATATTATAAGGACACATCGCATACTGCTCACCAAAATGTAGCAACAGGCAGCGATACGGAAATTAATTTAACTTTAAATATGTCGTCCGATACAGCGAAAGCCATGCAGATTTCTCAAGCAATAGTGACGGCGCAAGATTTTGCGTGGGTTATGAGCGGAACACTTCCTAAGGCTGTCAAAGTCGTTTATCCTGCGGATGGAACTTATTATAATGGCGGAAGCAGTAAAATATACATAAATGGATCAAGCGATGACCCGGATTATGCAGATTGGGACGTGATTATGCACGAATACGGGCATCACATAGCGTACAACGCTAATATAGATAATTCTCCTGGCGGATGGCATAATTTGGGTGTTAATATGTCAGATCATTATAGCGGTATGGATACAACAAATTGCGGGGCTGATTGTGCACGGCATAGAACGAACTCACCAATCGGTGCTTCTGGTGCAAAATCAGCAGGGAATAGAATAGCTTGGTCGGAAGCCTGGGCAACAGTATTTGGAGCAATAGCGCAAGAATATTATTATAGTAAATTAACGGGAATTCCTAATGTTGCAGATAAAAAATATACGGATGTAACCGGCAGTTATAGTTTTGAGTATAGTTATGAAAGTGGCTGTCGCACTGTTGGAGAAGCTAATGAAAGTAGTATTATAGGCGTATTGTGGGATTTGTTTGATGTCGGGGCGGAAGAAGATGATAATATAGGACTTGGATATCAGGCGTGGTGGGATGTAACGGTAAATAGCAAAGCAAAAACTTTTTCTGAGTTTGTGCAATATTTTTATCAACAATATCCCGAAAAGGAGATAGCGTTAGGCGCCAATTTAACACATTACCACATTGCTCCGTCGGAAGTAAGTGTAAACGATAGCACAACTAAAGAGCTTACGGTAACCCCGCCTACATTTATATGGGAACCGCAAGGCGGCAGTCAATATTTTCCCAATAATAATTTTACGTTAATAATATATAATTCCGATTGTTCAGCATTTCTTGATTTTGAAGTCGGAGCAAGCAGTTCGTTTACGTTAACAGATGCCCAGTTGAGATCCGTATTGTTTTTATCGGGAGAAACGTTGCATATAGCGGTAAGAGGGTATCAAACGGATTCTCCGACGACAGGTGGATATTTATCAAGAGTTTGCGAATTTACGAGACCTGTTTATACGACAAGCGAGCCTGTTAATGGCGAAGTCATAATTACGGGGTTTTATGGCGGTTTGAGCGGTGATGTGACAATTCCGTCTGAAATAAACGGAAATACTGTTGTCGGAATCGGAGAAAAAGCATTTAGGGCTAGAACATTTACTTCTGTTACATTGCCATCAACTATAAGAACGATAGGAAGTCAAGCATTTCAATCTTGTTTATACTTGACAACAGTAAATATGAGCAACTCGCAGGTAACTCGTATTGAAAGTTGGACGTTTGATTATTGTAAAGTTTTGGAAAATATTAAATTACCCAGTAGCGTGAATTATATAGGGGAAAGCGCTTTTGGCTATACGCAACAAAGCAATTTCATTTTGCCTGAGACTATAACTACTATTGGTGCTAAGGCATTTAAAAATTGTGATAACACTACATTTTTTGTAGAGAATAATAGTAGTCGTCCAGCCGGATGGAATTCCGATTGGAACAATTCGAATCGTCCGGTTGTGTGGGGGTGCACTTTATCTTCTGACAAATCTTATGTCGTTTCGTTTGTAAAATCAGCAACGAATCCCGATAATGTAAACGCTGTTAATGGAATTAGTAAGCCTGTACGTTCGGGATATACGTTTAATGGTTGGTATGCGGAAAACGATTCGTCAACCGTATATAATGATATTACCGCCGCTCCCAATGGGGTGTTGTTCGCCAAGTGGACGAAAAATTCTTGTATAGCTACAGGCTCTTTAATAACGCTTGCCGATGGGTCGCAAATAGCAGTTGAAGATCTAACGGGGAATGAAATGCTATTAGTTTGGAATATGCTTACAGGAACTTTTGACATAGCACCTATTCTGTTTATTGATAGAGAAACAGCGGCGATGTGCAAAGTGATAATATTAACATTTTCGGATGGAACCAAAGTAAAGGTCATAGATGAACATGCATTTTTTAATATTACTTTAGGTGAATATGTGTTCTTACGTGCAGATGCGGAGAAATATATAGGGGATTATTTTAATAAGCGTAGCGACAATGGCTCGTGGACAAGTGTACAATTAGTAGATGTCACGATTAAAGATGAATATACTATGGCGTGGAGTCCGGTAACATATGGACACTTATGCTACTATGTAAACGGAATGCTTTCCATGCCGGGTGCAACAGAAGGGTTTATTAATATCTTTGATGTAGATGTGATAGATATGAAGTATAATGCCGAACAAATGGCGGCAGATATAGAGACCTACGGTCTGTTTTCTTATGAAGAATTCAATGCTATAATTCCTGTAGAAGAAGAAATATTTAACGCTTTTAATGGGCAATATTTGAAAGTTTCCATTGGAAAGGGTCTGATTTCTTTGCAAGAAATACAAAGCCTTTTAGAAAGATATGCAGAATTCTTTTAATTGCGTTAAAGTAAACTATAAAAAATATATTTATTACTGAAATAAATATAAATGGGAGTAAAAATAACGTTTATATAAGAAAAATGACGCTTCGGTTGGAGCGTCATTTTTAGTTATTTAATTAAAGTTTATTCATTAGCATTGCTCGTCGTCGGTTTGGTCGACGGCGGTTTCCGCGGTGGCGAGTTCGGCTTGCTGACGGCGTTCGGCAAGTTCGGCTCTCATTAGCTTTTTCGTCTTTTCGTCTATTTTATAGAAGAACATTATAAGAGAGCTTGCGAGCATGCAAAGACCGGGGAGCAGGAAGTAGACAGCCCACGCTTTGACCTGCATTGCGTCGGTGACGTATTCGTGTATTCTGCCCGCGTCGACGGCGGCGGCGTAGTCGCTGCTGCTGTATCCGATAGCTCCGATAAAGAGTATGCCGAGAGATACGGAGAGGGCGTTACTTAATTTATTCGACATAGAAAGAATGGCGAACTGCGTTCCTTCGGTTCTTTTGCCGGTTTTCCATTCCTGATAGTCTACTATATCGGCGGTCATTACCATGGGAAGATAGCCGTTGGGTCCGTACGCGAAGGAGAAAATAAATTGATATATCCATATCGCCCAAAAACTTCTGAACGGCGCGCCGCCGAACGAGTAGAGGAGGAAGGATATGAGGCTTATTGCAAAACCGTACAAGCCTGCCGAAATAAAGTAGCGTTTTTCTCCGAGTTTTTTGTTTATTACGGGGTTGAGTATTATAGTGACGGAGCTTGCTATCGCGCTCGTCACGCCTATCGCCCAACTGCAAGCGTCGCCGTACAGGACTCCCATTCCGAGAAAGCTCAAATCGAGACCGTCTCTTAAAAGTATGCAGGTAGCCTGCACCGCTATTCCCAAACCTATGTTTCTGCCGAAGCCGAGCATATAGGTAAGGAAAACTATCATAATCTGCTTGTTCTGCCTTAATTCCTTGAACATTTCCTTGAAGCTCATTCCTGCGGAAGTGTTGCTTACGACCTGTTCTTTGCACTTGAAGTACATAAAAAGTTGGAATATAAGTCCGAGAATACTTATTACGGCGGCGGTGATTAAATAAACGGTTTTGTCGGCTTTTTCCACTCCGACTATCATACACATTACCGTAATGAAGAGTCCGGGCATCGCGAGTGCCGCGCTTTTAAGCATATTCGCGACGCCGGCGGCGTTATTCGTGTCTTCGGGGTTTTTCGATACGAGCGAAAGCATACCCTGCGACGGAATGTCGGCAAGCGTCATGCTCACGTTCCATAAAATAAGCACGAAAGTTATGTAAGCGTATTTTCCTATCTCGTTACCGAAAGGTATGAATACGAACGAGAACATCGTAAACACGGCGAGAGGAAAGGCGGATATGAGTATCCACGGACGCATTTTGCCCGACTTGAATCTCGCTCTGTCGATAAGGTTGCCGATAA
>CACXFJ010000084.1 GCA_902766965.1 uncultured Eubacteriales bacterium
GCAGTATGAAAAGACAATCAACGACTCAACATAACAATTCCTATATGGGAGGTGATACCATAACCGCCTTGTATTGCAGGTTATCTTGCGATGACGGTGACAATCAGGGCGATAGCAACAGTATTAAAAATCAAAAAGCCATACTCGGCAAATATGCGACCGAACACGGATACGGAAACGTTCAGTTCTATGTGGACGATGGATACTCCGGCACGAACTTCAACCGACCTGACTTTCAGCGAATGATAAAAGACATCGATGCAGGCAAAGTTACCACGGTTATCGTTAAGGATATGTCCCGTCTCGGCAGAGATTATCTGAAAGTCGGTTACTATTCCGAAGTGTATTTCGGCGAAGCGGGTGTTCACTTCATTGCTATTAACGACGGCGTGGACAACCTATCCGAAAATGATAGTGACTTTACTCCCTTTCGCAATATCATCAATGAGTGGTATGCAAAGGATACAAGCAAGAAAGTCAGAGCTGTGTTCAAAGCCAAAGGCAATTCGGGTAAGCATCTTTGCACTTGTCCCCCGTATGGCTACATGAAAGACAAGGAAGACAAACAAAAGTGGCTTGTGGACGAGGAAGCCGCAACGGTCGTGAAAGAGATATTCTCTCTATGTATGAAAGGATACGGTCCGACGCAAATTGCACGGATACTCACGGAACGAGGAATAGATACTCCTGTGGTGCATAACCGCAAATGCGGATTACCGACTACAACTTATCAATCGGAGTTCCCGAATATTTGGTGTACCGAGAGTGTTATCCATATCCTTGAGAACATGAACTATTGCGGGCATACCGTCAACTTTACGACCAAGAAGAAATCGTACAAGAGCAAGAAGAAAATCTACTTGCCCCGTGAAGACTGGCTCATTTTTCGAGATACGCACGAAGCGTTAATTGATGAAGAAACCTATGAAACGGTGCAACGGATACGCCAAAGCAAGCGAAAGCAAAGTGATATGGGCGAGATGAGCGTATTTTCGGGACTTGTTTACTGTGCGGACTGTGGAAAGAAAATGTATCTCTGTCGTTGTAGTACAATGAAACAAAAAGAGTACTTCAACTGTTCCACTTACCGCAAGAAAAGCAAAAGTTTATGTACTTCTCATCAAATAACCGTAGAAGCCGTGGAACATATCGTACTGACCGATTTACAACGAGTATTGGGGCAATACCAATCGGACGAAAAACGGTTTGTCGAGGCGCTACACAACCAAGTCCAGAGAGAAACCCGAAAGGAACTCACATTGAAGACAAAAGAGTATGAGGACGGCGAAAAACGAATCTCCGCTCTTGATCGTATTATTCAAGGTTTGTACGAAGACAAAATATGCGGCAATATCACCGCAGAACGTTTTGCAAAGATGGCGCAGTCTTATGAAGAAGAACAATCTACGTTGACGGAACGGGTTAAATCCTTACGGGAAGAACTTGCAAGAGCGAAAGAAAACTCCGACAATATAGTCAAATTGGTTCGCCTCGTAAAGAAGTACACCGAGATTACCGAACTGACTCCGGAAATTGTGAGAGAGTTCATCGAAAAGATTATCGTTCATCAAGCCGAACGCGTGGACGGCAAGAAATCACAAGCCGTAGAGATCATTTACAACGGGATAGGAGCAATACCTACTCTTATACCATAATCACCTAAAAAGGAAAGAGTGGCATAGCGATTATGCTATACCACTCTCCCTTGAAGGGATAAAATCCCTATGAAAGACACCCTTCGGCGGATATTTTTGCGTTTTAAGGCGATTTCATAATCAGTGTTCGAATTGAGAGTTGTAAAGGTTGGCGTAGAAGCCGCCTTTTTGAAGGAGTTCTTCGTGAGTGCCTTTTTCTATTACGTTACCTTTGTTCATTACGAGAATAAGGTCGGCGTTCTTTATGGTGGACAGGCGGTGGGCGACGATGAAGGAAGTTTTGTTCTTCATCAGGGCTTCGAAAGCCTGTTGTATTTTTATTTCGGTACGGGTGTCTATCGAAGAAGTGGCTTCGTCGAGAATGAGCATCGGCGGGTGGGTGAGCATTACTCTCGCGATACAAAGGAGCTGTTTTTGTCCTTGCGATATGTTGCCGCCGTCGTCGCCGAGGACGGTATCGTAGCCTTTTTCGAGACGGGAGATAAAGGAATGTATATGGGCTTTTTTCGCGGCTTCGATTATCTCTTCGTCGGTTGCGTCGGGTTTTCCGTAGGCGATATTTTCTTTTACCGTGCCTTTTTTGAGCCAGGTGTCCTGTAAGACCATACCGTAGCTAAGGCGTAGCGAGCGGCGGGTTATTTCGGTAATATCCTTACCTTCGACGGTAATTTTGCCGCTGTCGGCGTCGTAGAAACGCATAAGAAGGTTAATTAAGGTGGTTTTGCCGCAGCCGGTAGGTCCGACTATCGCTATACGCTGATCGCTCTTTACGGACAGTGAGAAGCCCTGAATAAGGGGATTACTTTTGACGTAAGAGAAATAAACGTCTTCTATTTCTATGTTTCCGATTGCGTCGGTAAGTTCGGGTAGTCCCTTATCGGACGGTTGGTCTTCCGTCTCCAAAAGGTCGAATACTCTCGTAGCCGCCGCGGCAGCCGTTTGCAGTTCGGTGACTACGCCGGTTATTTCGTTGAAAGGTTTAGTGTACTGGTTCGCGTACGAAAGACAGCAGGATAAAGCTCCCACGGTGAACGTACCCATTCCGAAAAGTCCGTTGCCGCGAATGACGAGATACGCTCCGAGGACGCATACCGCGACGTAGACCACGTTGTTTACGAAACGGGTGCAAGGGTTTACCATAGCCGAGTAGAAAGCGGCGTTTTGTCCCCACACTTTAAGGTCGGAGTTTATGACGGCAAAGCGTTCTTCCGCGCGTTTTTCGTAACCGAAAAGTTTAACGATACGCTGGTTTATGAGCATTTCGTTGACGAGTCCCGAAAGTTCTCCGCGTTTTTTTGCCTGCATTGCGAACATATTGTGACAGCCTTTCGCGATAAAATAGGCGACGAACAGGGAGATAGGGGTAAGAAGAACCACTACTACGGCTACGAGCCAGTTGTAGGTAAGCATAAACGCAAGCGTGCCTATAATCGTGACTATTCCGCTGAACAGCTGCGAAAATCCCTGTATAAGTCCGTCGGATATCTGGTCGACGTCGTTGCCCACTCTCGACATGAGGTCGCCGTGGGAATGGGAATCGACGTAGGAAAGGGGAACGGAATTGAGTTTATCGAAAGCGTACCGACGTAAATCTCTTATCGTGCGGTAGGAAGCGAAGTTTATAAGCAACGCGCTTAAATATTGAAAAATCATTACCGCCGCGACAAGTCCGCCGAGAATCCCCGCGTTCTTGAAGATTATTTCAAAATTTACGTTGTTTTCCCCGATAATGTAGTCGACGGTGTTTCCGATTACTACCGGGGCGTAAAGGGTAGCGGCAATCTGAACTATCGAACAAAATAAAGACCCTACGATGGCGGGGATATACGGGCGAGCGTATCTAAGAAGTTTTTTTATGGCGGAGAAGTCGGTTTTTTCCGTTTTTTTATCTTTCTTTACGGAGTTTTTGCTCATTTTACTTCTTCCTCCTTGTTTTGCGAGAGGCAGATTTCTCTGTATACTTCGCAAGAATTTATAAGTTCTTCGTGCGTGCCTTGTCCCACTATCTTGCCGTCGTCGAGAACTACTATGAGGTCGCAATATTTTATGCTCGTCGCCCGTTGCGAAACGGTGACGGTGGTAAGTTTCCGTTCCGCGCGTAAAGAGTTCAACGCTTTCCGTAAATTAGCGTCGGTTGCGAAGTCGAGGGCGCTGGAACTGTCGTCGAGAATAAGAATTTCGGGTTGAGAAACCAATGCTCTCGCGATGGTAAGCCGTTGTCTTTGTCCGCCCGAAAGGTTTTTGCCGTCCTGAGCCACGACGAAGTCTAATCTGCCTTTTAAGTTGTCGACAAACTCTTTCGACTGAGAAACGACGAGAGCTTTTTCTATCTCTTCGTCGGTCGCGTCGGGTTTTCCCCACTGCATATTTTCGCGAACCGTTCCC
>CACXFJ010000085.1 GCA_902766965.1 uncultured Eubacteriales bacterium
TCGTATCCGAATTCGGCGACGGTCTCAGAGGCTTTAAGGACGAGTACAAAGAATATAGTTATTCGCTACTTACGGAAATGCTTTCGCTTACTCCGGAACAACGGAAGAAGGTAAAAGCAAATTGGACTATAAAGCAAATTCGGGAATATAAGAAAGAGCTTGCCGGAGTTGTTGCGACGTCGCAACCGAAAGAGAAGGTGACGAAGTTGTACGGAGAAATCAAAGCAAGCGAAAAATCCAAAACCATTCTTTTAGACGTCTTGCCGCCGCATGTCGACGTCGACGAAAATAATCTACGGGAATACTTCGACGAATTCGGAAAGGAATTTTTTGTCGGATACGATTATGACGGATACGGCTTGTCTTTTTCAGATAAAGTAAGAATACTGTTTAGCCTTGCTTGTTTCGCCCAGGATATTTCGATAGGTCTGCCAGGTTCCCGGTTTGTTAATATTTTTGAAACTTTTTCTAAGTTGAAGAAATTGGGCTATTTGCCTACGGAGAAATAATATGACAGATTTTCATAAACGTATTATTGAGATAATCGTCGATAAATCGCTTTCGGTAGAAGAACTATGTGCCGAATACGATGAAACTTCTTCAAAACCGCAATTAACATTGTTCCAGCTTATGCTTATTCTTTGGGGAGAATATCCGCGTCACTTGGCTATTCTCGCTCAGTTAGCCGAACGTTTGGGCATATCGCCATTCTCTCTGATGTCGGTTAAGGAAATGGAAACGAAATATTGTCGTTGCGGAGAACGTAAACCCGCCGACGCTCCGTATTGCCTTGTTTGTACAATGTTATACCACCCGAAACCGAAGCTCACTCCCGCTAAGCCAGTAGTAGAAGTAGTCAAACCTAAATATGAACAGATGAGCTTTGAGATATAGCAATGAATAACGACGTATCTGAAATTATGGCAATGATGAGCGAAATGCTCGACTTGCTGAAAAACGGCAACGTATCGACGGAACGTTACGGAGATTATCTTTTACGGTGGTTCGAACTGTATAAATTTCCGAAGAACTGTAAGAATACGAATGATTTTATGTACTATTATATAACGAAACGTATAATACCTGTTTTCGGAGATATACCGCTTAATAAACTTTCCGGTGACGTGATACAGAAGTATCTGAGCGGCATAAAGGAAAATAATACCCGGATAAAAATAGGACAGATTATCAAAGGCAGTCTAACCAAAGCGGTAAAGTTGCGTTTGCTTTTGTATAATCCGTTCGACGCGGTGGAAGTGTTGAACTATAAAAAGGTCCATTACCGTGCCGTTACGTTGGAAGAACAATGTTTATTGTTGAAAGCGATAAAGAACCCGTTATACTTTTCGGTATTTTATATAATGGTATGTACCGGACTACGAATAGGGGAATTCCTTGCGTTGGATAGTCAAAGCGTTTCTTTTGATAAAAGATATTTGGCTGTACGGCGTACGGTGAATATACAAACGGGCGAATTGCAGAACAGAACGAAGACGTATACGTCTAAAAGAAAAGTTCCGTTTCTTAAAGAGTTAACTCCTTTTTTGAAGATATTCTTAACCTACGTTAAAGATAATGGTTCGTTGTCATATAACCAGGTTAAGAAGTATTTTCAGAAAACAATGAAGAAAAATAATATTTCCGGATTGAATTTACATAGTTTCCGACATACGTTCGGTTGTATGTGTTATCGAGCCGGGATAAAGGATAAGACAATCCAAAGACTAATGGGTCACGCGAGTCTTGACGTCACTATGAATACTTACGTAGACGTTATGGGCGGCGGTTTCAGCCCGTTGGATACGTACTTTGAGAAGTACAAGAAAGAAGTAGAAAATAGACCCACTGATTTTTGGCTGAATTTAGGCGTGTAGTGGGCACGTCTAAAAAAAAGAAAAAATCTACGAAAAACGTAGATTTCAAGTCAAAAATGGTGCACCTTCAGGGACTCGAACCCTGGACCCACTGATTAAGAGTCAGTTGCTCTACCAACTGAGCTAAAGGTGCATTCGTTTATTACGTTTGATATTATAGTTAATAACTTTACGATTGTCAACTAAATTTCGAAATAATAGTAAAAAATATGGTTATGGAAGTTTACGTCCGCATAGCCCGATTCCGGGGGCGGGTAGGTTTATAATGAGAATGAGCGAATAACGTTATCGAAACCTATAAAAGGAAGAAACGACGCACCTTTGTGGTCGACGCGCCGTTTCTCTTGCCATAGGCTTTGAATTTTGCATATTTACATTATAATATTTAGTCAAGTGATTGTCAATAGAAGATTTGAAATTTTATAAAAATTTTTTTATGCGGAAATTTCAGAGGGTGAAAATTAAGATAAACCGGCGTTGTTTTACGGGGATAGATAGTTTTTTATAAAGCAATAACGGCAAATTGGTCGAGAATATGTAAATAATATATTTACTTTGCAAAAATCGGTAGTATAATATAATTGTCATTAGACAATGCTAACTTATCGTGAGTGAAAAACGAATAATAAAATAAGTCGGCACAGGAGGCATTTATGAATAAACGGCAATTAAAGCGCATGACTGAAGACAAGGGATTTATAGCGGCATTGGATCAGAGCGGCGGCAGCACGCCGAAGGCCTTGGCATTGTACGGAATACCGCAGAGTGCATATTGCGGAGAGGAGGAGATGTTCTCGATAATGCACGCAATGCGTACGAGAATGATTACGAGTCCTTCGTTTTCTTCCGAATATATTTTAGGAGCCATACTGTTTAAGAACACTATGGACAGAAAAATAGACGGACTTTATACCGCGGATTATTTGTGGGAAAAGAAAGGGATAGTGCCTTTTCTTAAAGTGGATCTCGGATTGCAACCGCAAGAAAACGGCGTACAGCTTATGAAACCCATTACCGATTTGGACGAAACTTTGGCACAGGCAAAGACTCATAACATATTCGGAACGAAAATGCGTTCGGTGATAAAGGAAGCGAACGAAAAGGGAATCAAAGCTATCGTGGAACAACAATTTGAAATAGGCAAACGCATTATGGCGGCGGGACTTGTGCCTATACTCGAACCTGAGGTCGATATTCATATCGAAGATAAGGAAAAAGCCGAAGACATTCTTCTCAAATACGTTGAAGAAGAAGTAGCGGCGTTACCGAAAGACGCTCGTCTTATGTTCAAATTCTCTATTCCGACGAAAGACGGACTTTACAGCGAACTGATGAAAGACGAACGCGTAGTGCGCGTAGTTGCTCTTTCGGGAGGATACAGCCGTAGCGAAGCCGACGAAAGGCTCCGCCGTAATCCCGGTCTTATAGCAAGTTTTTCGAGAGCGTTGTCGCAGGGACTTAACGTAAATCAGACCGAAAGCGAGTTTAACGCAATGCTTGATGGCGCAGTGAAAGAAATTTACGAAGCGTCGATTAACTAAACCGTAACGATATATATTTTAGAGCCGTCTTTTGCGACGGCTCTTTGCGTATCTTTATAAATTTTAGCAATATATTAACCTGCAATAATAAATCTACAATTTTCGCACGTTATATGTTATAATGGTCTAAAATAGGAATTACTTATATTTATAGTAAAATTTTTACGGCGAAATGACAGCCGAAAGGAGAATGCGTTATGAAAAAGTTTTTTGCAAAGCTCGGTTCTTACAGTTGGGGCATATTGCTGTTTGCGATACTTTTTATCGTGTCGGGAATATGTCTTATATCCTTTTCCGAAGAAGCCCTTCCGAAAATCATCATCGCGATAAGCGTGTTTACCATTGTGTTTTCGATAGTGTACGCCGTCCTCACTTTGGCGGATAAAAAGCGTGACGTAAAGTTTTTCTTCCGCTTGCTCGGAGCTATATGCGCGTTATTTTGCGGTATCTTTTTATTGGTTAAACGCAATGACGGCGCAATAGAACTTCTGACAACGTTTGTCGGACTTATGGTCATTATAGACGGGTCTTTCAAATTGCATACCACTATACTTTCCAAAAGATACAAGATGGCAACGTGGTGGATAATGCTCGTTTTGTCGATATCGTGCATAGGCGGCGGATTATTCCTTATCAAGTGGCCGCCGATAGACAAAGTAAAAGTTTGCTCAGTGATTATGGGACTTATTATGATTGTCGACGGAGTTCAGAACTTAACTTCGACTTTCTTTAATCCCGAAGTGGACAAACGGATGCGTAACGAAATCATCGCGAAAGAACAAGCCGGCGAGCCTGCGGAAAAGGGAAACGAAACGCAGGAAGAGTTCTCTAAGCAGGAAGAAGAAACGAAAGTCGAAAAGAAGTCGAGGAAAAAGCCTAAACGCTTAAAAAACGGAATAAAGGATAAAGAAACTGCAATAACAATCGAAGGAAACGAGGATAAAATCCCAGAAGAAAGCAACGCGACCGAAACCGCGGAACAAAACGCCGACGGCAGCGGCGGCGAGCTGTATTGACAATAATCGACAGCTTGTGTTAAAATGCTCTATACGGTGATGAAAAAATGAAAAAAGTTTATAAAGAGCTATATGAAAACGCGTCCAAAGAAGGTTTTCACGACGTAGACGCATACTTAGCCGATAGCGAGAAGAAAAGCGTAAGAGAAAAACTCGATAAGGATTTTTCGAGAGCGTTTATTCTCGGTATGCCCGTATTCGTCGCAGAAAAACCCGCCGTTCCCGAGCAAAAGAAAAGAGGAAAAAAATAATTTCGATGAAGAAAGTTTGCAACGTAATACTGAGTATTGTGAAAATATCGATAACGCTATGCTTATGTTTTATTCTCGTTTACGTCGTAATGGCGTCCATGAACGGTAATATGACGAACGGATTTAACGTAAAGAAAGGATACTACGGAGTAAACCCGACCTGGCTCGACGACGCCGACGGAACGGTAATAGACGATATATACGCAAGGCTCGATACCGACGGAACGTTTTTGACAGCATACAATATTTATCGCAAAGCGTGTGAAAAGCTTATGCTTACTTCGGCTTACGGCGTAAGAGCCAAAAGCAGTATTTCGGTAGAAGCAGCGGGACTCAGATTAAACTGCGCAAGCAACAGAACCGAACAGTACAGAATAGCGGGTACGCCCACGCTTAACGCAAATCAAAAGACTTTCGCTTCGTACGTAAATACAATATACATAACCGACGTAAGTGACCCCGCTTTGTCCGGCTTGCTTAAAGCGGCGGTTCAGTTTGCGACAAGGGGATATTCCGACGGAGAAAGCAGCTATATACAAAAAGGTAAATTGGAAGCGATGGACGGCGAAGAAGAAGTCATTGTTTGGAATGAAAAGTATTCGCCCGATAATCCGTCCGTCACAAGAACGTACAAGGACGACGAGATAAGAGATAAGTGCAATTTCGTAGTTACTCCCGATACCGTTATTCCCGAAAGCGTATCTATCGACAGAGTATACGACGAAGAGGCACGGTCGTATCTTTATCATATCAGTATGAATCTGAACTGCGAAAACTCGGGCGTAGACAGCGCGACTTATTACGAAGTAAAAGCTATAAGCGACCTTTTGGGCAGCAATATGAAATCGTTGACTTACAGTCAGTTGAAAATAGATATGACTTTGTACGGAAACGATTATTTGATGACGTGGGATACCGTGCAGGAATGGACTCTTACTTACGCTTTGGGCTTATTGCAGATGTCGGGTACAGCTCTCAATATAAAAAACGAGATGTTCAGTTACAACGCGCAGGAATGCGAAGTAATCGATTTCACAAAATAATCGACAAATATTAGGTATTAAATCGGTAAAAAATCGTCAATCGCATTGACGATTTTTTTTCAATGTTGTATGCTATTTTTAGAAGGCGGTTGGAATTTTCGTTAAGTAGTGAGGGCATATATGAAAAAATTTTTGAGAGTAACCGAGATTGTTTTGAAAGTAATCATAGTTGTAGTGCTGATCGTTTTGACGGCGTATCTCGTTTTGTGTTCTTACGACGTGGCGATAGATAATTCGTTTACCTTATCGAAAGGAAGCTACGGCAAGAATCCGACGTGGTTGTCCGACGGGGACGAGACGATAGTAGACGATATTTACGAAAAAAATTCGGGGAACGATTATGTCGCGACTTACGAAATCTACGAACTTATTTGCAAGAAACTTATGTTGTCCAAAGCGTACGGTTCGAGAGCGAAATCCGTTATACAAGCGTGGGTCGGCGAAAGCTACGACGATAAAAACAGTCTTTCCGTAGACGTAACGAACAACAGTTCTCATCAATATTTGGTGGAGGGAGAACCGGAACTTAACGCAAATCAAAAAGTTTTGAAGTCGTATACTAATTCGGTGTATTTGACGGACTGCTCGAACGACGGACTTAAAGGAGTGCTTAAATCCGCAGTACAATTTGCCGACAGGGGGTATTCGGACGGAGTAACCTCTTACAAGCAAAAAGGTTCGCTTAAAGTAATGGACGACGGAGACGAAATTTTTGATTGGAGCGGAAACGTCACGGGAAACGAAGCCACCGCGTCGCGTGTATATAAGGATACCGATTTGCGTGATATAGATAACTTTATTACGAATAAAGACACTATTATCCCGGATAGTTGCAAGGTCAGAAGAGAATACGACGAGAAATATTCGATGTATAAATACACGATAAATTATAACCTCGACTGTTCGAGTTCGGGAGAAGGATGCGCGACGTATTACGAAGTGTCGGCCGTAAAAGATTTTCTCGGAGGATTTATGAAAGACATGTCTTACGACAGCCTCGAAGTGGAGTTGCAACTTTATTCCAACGGATATTTATTACGCCGCAGTCTTGTGCAAAACTGGACCGTTACGGTAAACTTTCTTAACTTTACCGGACACGCGAGAAGTTCGCTCGACGAATTATACAATTACAAGGCGAACGAGTGTAAAATTACGGAATTGAAACAATAAGTCCGATTTTCAGTCGAATAATTTTGCCATATAGCGAACGAAAGGGAATATGGTAAGTTTTACGGTAAAGCCGTGGTTTTTGTAAAATTTCACGGCTTTTTTGTTGAAATACGAAACGCCGAGGAATATCCCTTTCGAGTCTGAAGCGGCGAGGTTCTCACAGGCAAGGTCTATAAGTTTGCCGCCGAAACCTTTCCCCGTATATTCGGGTAAAATATCGATATGCAAGTGCGACGGATATTTTTTCGCGATACGTTTTTCCAAAGAAAGCGAAAGTCTTTTTATAACATATTCGGGAAGCGAAAGTTTTTTTAATTCGGGAAGATATATCGATTTGAATTTAGCGGAGTATTCGTTAAAGTCGGCGGAAGTAATAATATATCCGACCGCAATGCCGTCGTCGTCGAGTACGAAACAGTTTTGCGGTTCTTGTTCGGTATAATAATCGTTATAGAGGTTGAGCAAAATTTGCTTTTTACGTTCGTCGTTTGTCGACGGAGCCGTAAGTAAACATATATTTCGGCAATTAAGTTTATCGTTGGCTTGATATTTGCGTATTTCCATAGTATAATAGTTGTACTCCTACGAAAAATAATAACATATTTTCTGCGGAGCGGTCAACGGAGGCGGTATGAAAAAGAATACTACTATTGCGATAACGTTTGCGATTATTACCGTAATCACTGTATTTTGCACGCTTTGCGCCGCCGCACCCGTGAATTCTTACGTTTATAAAACCGTTTTGCCCGACACGCCGTTATATGCGGAAACGAGTTCTGAAAGTGAAATTTTAATAAAAATTCCGCAAAACGCTGTTGTTGAGATAGTCGGAGAAAAAATTCTTACGGGCGAAACCGAATGGCAAAAGGTGAAGTATACCGCCTTTACCGGATACGTAAGGAACGACGCTGTTTACCGTAGCGTAGCTAACGATAATTATATGGTCACGCCCGTAACGGTCGTTTCCGAAAAGATGGGTGAAGACATAGGACTTTACGACACGCACACGTCGGACGCAGTCGCGGTAAAGACCGTTCACGACGGAGAGAAGGTAAGACTTATCTCAAACGGAATAGATTACGGCGACTATGCTTTAATCGAATACGAAGGCGATTTTTATTTTATTCGCAGTTCGGATATAACCGACGGTTTGAGCTACAATCAAAAACTGGCGGTAATAATTGCCGGCTGTTTCGTAGGCGCGCTTATTCTTGTCGGTATAATAACGATAGCGGTAAGGAAGAACAAAAAGGTTTAA
>CACXFJ010000086.1 GCA_902766965.1 uncultured Eubacteriales bacterium
ACCATAGTTATGCCGCCGCCCAACATTACGGGGCAATTACACATGGGGCACGCTTTGGACGATACTTTGCAGGACGTCATAATAAGATATAAGAGAATGGACGGTTACGCCGCCTTGTGGCTTCCCGGTACTGACCACGCAAGCATTGCTACCGAACTTAAAATAGTGGAGCAGATAGCGAAAGAAGGTCTGACGAAAGAAGGTATCGGCAGAGAAGAATTTTTACGCAGAGCTTACGCCTGGAAAGATAAGTACGGCGGCAGAATAGTGGAGCAGTTAAAGAGGCTCGGTTCTTCCTGCGACTGGTCGAGACTTGCCTTTACTATGGACGAGCGTTGCTCCAAAGCGGTACGCGAAGTGTTCGTAAACCTTTACAAAAAAGGTCTTATTTACAGGGGCAACCGTATGACGCACTGGTGTCCGTCCTGCGGTACGGCGATAAGCGACGCGGAGATAGAATATTCCGAGCAGGCAAGCTCGTTATGGCACATAAGGTATCCTTATACCGACGGTTCGGGATACATGATAGTGGCTACCACTCGTCCGGAAACTTTGTTGGGCGACGTGGCGGTCGCGGTAAACCCCGACGATGAAAACTATAAATCGGTAGTGGGCAAGACTATGAATTTGCCGCTTACCGACAGAGTCATTCCCGTAATAGCCGACGAATACGTAGAAGTAGGTTTCGGTACGGGCGCGGTTAAGATTACTCCCGCACACGACCCGAACGACTTCGAAGTGGGAAAAAGACACGATCTCGAACTAATCACCGTCATTGACGACAAGGGATATATGAACGAGAACGCGGGCAAGTACGAAGGAATGACGAGAGAAGAAGCGAGAAAGGCTATTGTAAACGACCTTAAAGAACTTAACTTACTCGAAAAAATTGAACCGTATACGCATAACGTGGGCGTATGCTACCGCTGCCACACTGCGATAGAACCGAGAGTATGCGAACAGTGGTATCTCAAAATGGAAGGCTTGGCGAAACCCGCAATAGACGTGGTAAGAAACGGCGAAACGCAGTTCGTGCCGACGAGATTTGAAAAAATCTATTTCAACTGGATGGAGAACATAAAAGACTGGTGTATCTCCCGTCAGCTCTGGTGGGGACATCGCATACCTTGCTGGTACTGTGACGAATGCGGCGAAATGATAGTGGAAAAGACCGACCCTACCGTTTGTCCCAAGTGCGGAAACAAGCATTTAAGACAGGACGAAGACGTGCTTGACACCTGGTTTTCTTCCGCTTTGTGGCCGTTCTCTACGTTAGGTTATCCCGACAAGACCGAAGACCTCGACTACTTCTACCCGACCGACGTACTGGTTACGGCGTACGACATTATTTTCTTCTGGGTAGCGAGAATGATTTTCTCCGGTATAGAACACATGGGCAAGACGCCGTTTAAGGAAGTTCTTATCCACGGTATAGTGAGAGACGGACAGGGCAGGAAGATGAGTAAGTCGTTAGGTAACGGCATCGATCCTCTTATCCTTATAGACCAATACGGAGCGGACGCGCTGAGATATTCTCTTTGCACCGGCGTAGCTCCCGGCGGCGATATTCGTTACAGCGACGATAAGATAGAATCGGGGCGTAACTTTATGAACAAACTCTGGAACGCGTCGAGATTCGTGGAAATGAACCTTGAAAACAAGGATATATCCGCGACGCTCGGAGTTCTTACCGACGCCGACAAGTGGATACTGACCAAATTGCAGTACGTCATAGGCGAAGTAAGGAAAAACCTCGATAAGTACGAAATAGGACTTGCCGTAGCGAAACTTTACGACTTCGTGTGGAGCGACTATTGCGACTGGTATATAGAACTTACCAAGCCCGTATTGTACGGACAGGACGAAGAGAAGAAGACGGAAACGCTACGCGTTCTCAAATACGTTCTTGCGTCCGTACTGAAACTTATGCACCCGTTTATTCCGTTCATTACCGAAGAAATCTGGACGGAACTCGGTTTGAGCGAAACGGTTATGCTCGAAAAGTATCCCGTTTACGACGAAAAACTCGTTTTTGACAGAGAATACGCCGAATTCGAAGAAGTCAAGGATATAATCTCCAAAGTAAGAAATATCCGCGCACAGATGAACGTGCCGCCCGCAAAGAGATTCAGTCTTTACGTTCTCACCGCTCTCGATTCGGTTAAGGACGCCACGGCGTATATAGAAAAGCTCGCGGGGGTAAGCAAAGTAAACTTTATTACCGACAAGTCGGAAGCGGGCGAAAAGGTCTGCCGCGCGGTCACCAACGAAGCGGAACTTTTAATCCCGCTCGGAGAACTCGTCGACACCGATAAGGAAAAGGCAAGACTGAATAAAGAACTCGCCAAGGCGGAAAGTGAAATTCAAAGAGGCGAAAGAATGTTGTCGAACGCAGGGTTCGTAGCGAAAGCTCCGGCAAACCTTATCGAACAGGAGAAAGAAAAACTCGCTAAGAACAAAGAACTTAAACAGAAAATTCTTTCCCAAATAGCCGACCTTGACTGATAGGGTATGATAAAAAACGTAATTTTCGACCTTGACGGAACGGTGATAGACAGTAGCGAATGTATCTATAAAGTCTATTCCGCTCTGTTCAGGGAGATGAAAATACCTATGCCCGACGGGCGTTCGAGACGCAGGCTGATAGGACCGCCGGTAGAAACCACTTTGTCGGGGTATATAAAGACCGACCCGTCGCCGTACGGGAAGCGTTTCCGCGAGATTTACTCTACCGTCGATTTGAAGTCGACGAACCGTCTTTACGAGGGTATTCCGGAACTTTTGGAAACGCTTACGGAAGACGGGTATAGACTGTTTATCGCCACGTCGAAAGCGGAAAATTTTGCCGTAAAGATATTGACGTATCTTAACGTGAACGATTATTTTACGGCGATATACGGTTCCCGCTACGAACTTGACAGAACTTCAAAAAGTCGGGTTCTGCAAGCGGTAATCGACGATTACGGACTGAATAAAGAGGAATGTATCCTTATAGGCGATACGAAGTTCGATTACGTCGGGGCGACGGAAGTAGGCGTACGCACGGGCGTGGTCACTTACGGTTTCGGCGAAAAAGAGGACTTCGACGAGGGGAAAATAGCGTTTTTTGCGGACACTCCTTACGACGTACGCAAAAAAATCGGAGGAATAAATAATGGGTAGAATAATGAAATGCGGTCTTTTCGACGGATACGCAAGGTTGGCGTTAATCGACCTGACCGATATAGTGAACGAAGAAATAAAAATACACGACTTGTCGCCGCTTGCCACGGCGGCACTCGGCAGGAGTATGCTTGCCGGGGCGTACGTCGGGAATAATCTTAAATCCGACGACAACACTTACAGCATTACCATAAACGGCGGCGGTCCGTTAGGTCCGATAGTGGTAGCCGGAGGATACGGGAAGATAAGAGGTTACGTCACCGACAATAAGGTAAATTTACCGTTAAAGCAGGACGGACACCTTGACGTAGGCGGCGGAGTAGGCAAAGACGGGTATATAAGCGTAGTCAAGGACTTGGGACTCAAAGACCCGTACGTAGGACGGAGCGAACTAATTAGCGGCGAAATTGCCGAGGACTTCGCAAAGTACCTTCTGATAAGCGAAGGAATACGGAGCGCGGTCGCGTTCGGAGTTAAAGTCAATAAGGACGGTTGCGTCACCGCGTGCGGAATAGTAGTCGAAGCTCTCCCGGGGATTACGGAAGATATGCTCGTAATGCTCGAAGACGTGATGAGTAACTTTACCGCGTTAAGCGATATTACCGAAAAGAAGAGCATAGAAGAAGTCTACGACTTCTATTTTTCCCACCTCGACGCCACCGTGTACGAAACGGAAGAAATCGTTTTGAAATGCAACTGTTCTTACGAAAGGATAGAAAATCTCGTGAAAAGCATAGGCAAGTCGGAGTGTGAACAGATCATTGCCGAGCAGGGAAAAATCGAAGCGGTATGTCATTTTTGCGAAAAAAAATACGCTTTCAATAAAGAGGACGTCGAAAAACTATGGGACAAGTAATAGAACTCGTTTTAAGCTACGATAATTTAATGAAATTCGCCGAAAACGCTCTCGAAAAGGGGGACACGCTTACCTGCGCTCTCAATCTTAACGAAGCGTTGACCAAAGCCGACGGGCGGGAACAGGTAAGAAGAGTGTACGAACTGTTCGTGGAGTGTTTCCGCATGTCGAGCAGCGTCACCGCCGTAATGCAGGCTATAATGAAAGAAATCGAAAACAGGGTGGACGACGATTATTACAGGTTCGATTTCGCAAACAGGAAAAAGGCGTACCTCCCCGAGGACGAGGAAGAACCCGATTACGAAACCATAAGGGTCTGCAACGACGTCAAGAATAAAATAGTAGAAAGGAAGTATGAAGAGGCGATGCTTTTACTTACCGCGGTTCAACCGACTTCCGAACTGTGCGAAGGGATAATCGACGCATTAAACGACGCGGTGGACATGGATAAAGGAATAAATATAGACAAATATTTATTGCACGTTCTTGCCATAATGACGGCTTCTTCGTCCAAAGTGGAGATTTTACGCCTGATGCTGCGGGGCGGACAGGTCACGCACAGAATGATGACCGAAAGCGCGGACTTTTTATTGGACGACGACGACAGCAACGCATTGTGTCTTATAGGAATGGCGTTCTTCGAGAATAACGAAACGCAGATAGCGAAAAGATTTTTTAAGAAAGCTCTTTCGATAGACCCTATCGACGAGGACGCTCTTTACTATATGACGGTGATAAAAATCCTTACCAAAGACGAAAACGATAAGACCGACTATTGGAGCAGATACAAACAAGTTTACAAGATTACCGAACCGCCGATAAGAACGATGGAAGAATTTTTTAAGTCCGACGACGTGAACGCGCTCGTGCCGTACAGAGTTTTTCCCGGCAAGTTCGTTTCGGAAAAACTTACCGTTTTGGCGCTCGCCGCTTCGGGAAAGGAAGATATCACCCCCGATTACGCGGCGGATTTTATAGAGTTCTGCAAATGCGCCTCGGAGCATGCGAGTTATTTTCTTATAGATATTCTCGGAAAAACCGACGACAAACCCGTTCTTACCGAAACGTATAAAAAACTTTTGACTTCGGCGAGAGTTCCCGACGGACTGAAAGAAAAAATCGTGGACGCTCTTATAGAAAGCGGCTACGAGGGGGTATTGTCGATACTTACGGAAGAGAGAGCCGTAGTGATGAGAGTGACCAAACTTCACAAAAGGGTACATAAAATCTGGAACATGCTTTATCAGATGATACTGAAAAATACGCCGTTTTGCGAAGAGTATTTGCCGATACACTGCGGCGACCTCGCGTATATAATAAAAAAACTCGACGGAATAATACAGCCCGATGAAGACGATATCAACTTCTGCCTTGCGCTGACGGTGATAAACTATATAAAACGCCTTAAAATAAACAGAGATTATTTTTCCGCTCTGAAAGCCTTGGATTTAGATACGACCGATTTGGACAGAGGGTTAAAGAAATTCGAGCTGGACGATATTTTCATACAATGAAAAAGACCTTCGTTTGCGTAATAATACTTCTTATCTCGCTATTCCTTATTGCCGGTTGTTCCGAAAGAACGCCGGTGACGGAATATTCGGTTAAGTTCGTGACGAACGGCGGTACGAAGATAGCGGAGATTTTCGGAACGGTAGTTACCGACTGCCCCGTCCCGGAACTCGACGGATACGTATTCGAAGGGTGGTACGAAGATTCGGACTTCAAGACCGGGCAAGTGACTTTTCCGTACACGCCGCAAGGACAAACCACGCTTTACGCAAAGTATATTAACGTAGCCGTCGGCAACGAGGAAATAAGATACTATTACGACGCCGAAGGCGAATTCTATATTGCGAAAAGATATAACGGAAACTCGATTAACGTAGTCGTTCCCGCTACCTATGCGGGCAAACCCGTAAGCAAAATCGCTTCGAGTTTTTTGGGCGTAACGAGCCGTGTAGAAAGATTGTATTTAGGCGAAAACGTCGAAAAAATAGAAACGCTTTTCTATCTATGTCCGAAGTTTAACGAGTTTATTTTACTGAAAAACAGCGATTTTTTATCGGTAGAAGACGGGGTTCTGTACGACAAAAATAAGACGGTTTTGTATTGTTTTCCGCGAAATAAAACGGTAAGTAACGACGGAGTTTTTACCTTGCCCGACACTGTGAAAATCGTCGCGGAAAACGCTTTCCGTTCCGTCGACGGGCTGAAAATACTTAATTTGGGCGAGAATACCGAAAGTGTCGACGAAGACTTTTCCGAAAATAAAAATCTCGAAAAAATAAACGCGTCGGGGAGGTTCTATTATTCCGACAACGGCGTTCTTTACAATGCGGAAAAGACCGTTTTATTGTCGTTTCCCGTAAAAAACTCGTTAAATTACACATTGCTTTCCACGACGGAAGAAGTAAGGGAGAACGCTTTTCGCAATGCGAAGGCGGTTACTCTCGCGTTTAATTCTTCTCTCCGGGTTTTTAATCCG
This sequence comes from uncultured Eubacteriales bacterium, assembly GCA_902766965.1. GTDB lineage: Bacteria > Bacillota > Clostridia > Christensenellales > DTU072 > CAG-1782. Next base: position 6,507 of record CACXFJ010000086.1, read on the forward strand.
CAGGATAACACGAACCTTACCGAAATAGTCGTTCCGTCGAGTAACGATTACTACGCTTCCGTCGACGGAGTTCTGTACGACAAAGGTATGACGGAAATTATTAAATATCCCGAAAACAAGCAAGGTGAAAAATTCACGCTTTCGGGGGTAAAATCGATAGGAAAGAACGCTTTCGCTTTTTGCAAAAATCTTAAAATTCTGACGATAAACAAAGAGGTGGAAAATATTAAGCAATTCGCCTTTTTCAACGCTAAGACGAACGAAATAGTTTTTGAAAAAGACAGCGAACTTAAAGTAATCGACAACACCGCCTTTATTATGGCGGACGACATGCAAAATCTCGTTCTCACCGCCACTGTACCGCCCGAATTCGACGGCGAGGGTCTCGAAATAGAATTTAATATAACCGTTCCCGCGGAGTCCTACTCCGCCTACGTCGACGCGTGGAGCTATCTGTATCTGCGGATAGTGAAAGGGGAATAACTTTATACCTTTCAAAAAAAACAACTCATTGCATATTCGCTTTTTGTTCCTTCAATAAAAAGAGCGGCGCGGTCGCGTTGATTTTTCAAAAAGCGGTTAAGAAATTTTATGAAAAAATCGGCGTTTTTTTGCCCGTTGACGATTTGGCTTATCTATGATATTATTATATATAATAATTTTCTTTATTGCGGGAGCGTTATGCGTAAGAAATATTTATTTATAATATCGGTTATGTTATTACTAGCGACGGCGTTCGTCCTTTCGGCGTGTTCCGGCGGCGGCGACGCTACCGAAAAGACCGTTTCGAGAGTAGAAGCCGTATCCGTTCACGAAGGAGATTACGTAATCGGCGACGAGATAGATTTATCGGAAATCACGATAAAAACCATTTATTCCGACGGAAGCGAAAAGAGCGTCCCCGCAAAGGACAGCATGCTCACGGGCGAAGAAAGAGAAAAATTCAGTCAGGAAGGCGTGCATACCGTTAAGTTCAGCTACGAAGGCTACGAAGCGTTGTTGCAGATCACCGTGGTTTCAGTCAAGGAGGGCAAGACTTATCTCGCTACTTTTTTCTCCAACGGCGGCAGCGAAGTGCCTAATCAAAACGCAAACGTAATAAAAGCCTTCGTCAATCCCGTAAAAGCAAATTATAAATTCGACGGCTGGTACACCGCTCCCGACTTTACCGGAAGCAGAGCGGTAGCTCCGTACACCCTTACGCAGGATACCTATTTTTACGCAAAGTGGATAGATAACCGCACCTGTAACGTAAAGTTTATGGACGGCGACGAAGTTTTTTACGAGATAGAAAAAGTCGTTTACGGTTCGAGCGTGAATATAAAATCGATACCGGCTCCCTCCGCAAAAGCGGGCAAGATTTTTACGGGGTGGACTTTGATTTCGGGCAGTAACCCCGAAGAAATCATTACCGACACCGTGTTCGCGGCAAGTTACGAAAGCGTAAAATGCGTGGTCAACATAGAATACGTCAGCGACGGCAAGGTCGTGTCGAAGACCTTTACCTACAACTACGGCGAATATTTCGACGTGACTAATTACGAGATGCCTACCCTCGAAGGACACACTTCGAGATGGGTTCTTTATAGAGGCGACAGCGAAAAGTTCGAAGAGATGACCTCGTCGAGAGTCCTTTTGACCGACGAAAAAATAACCGTTAAAGCCGAACACGTCATCAACAAATATTCGGTAAGGATATTTAACGGCAAAACGGAAAATTTGCAGACTAAGGCTAATCTTAAAAACGGCGTGGTGGAACTCGAACAGGTTTATTACAACGCCGCCGAAAAATCCGATTTCAAAGTGGACTACGGCGCCGACTTCAATTTGTCGGAATACAAGCAGGAACCCAACTTTACTTCCCCCGAAGCGATAAGGGGTTACAACGCGGTATGGTGTTTCGTCGTGCCTGCGTCCGACGGCGGAGAAATCTGGTACAACGCCCGCAATCAACGTTGGGACGAAAGCAGCGGCAGTTTCGTCGATAACGGCGAAGCCACGAGTAACTTTACTTTGTACGACAAGAACGGCAACTATATAGCGAGAGTATCGAACGGCGACCTCAAAGAGATAAAAGGCGACGTCACCGTAAAACCCAAATATCTGAAAAATACTTACACCGTGACTTTAAGACGTTATACCGATAAAGGTTGGACGACGATAGGCACGTTTACGAAAGAATATCTTTCCGACTTTCGGCTTTACGACCCCGCGGAATACGACGAAGGGAAGTTCGCCGACGAAAAGGCAGCGGAGTTCTATTATCATAAAAACAACGTTCCCGCATGGAGTGCCGATTCCGACGTGAGCGACATGTGGAAGCAAATTTATTTTAACGGCAATTCCGAAGACGACTACGACGTGAAGTGGTACACGTCTTCCGACCGTAACGACGAAAGCAAAGTCGATTTCACCCGCGGTGACGACGGCAATCTCGGCAGTTACGAAATTCAGGACAGCAACCTTATTCTGTATTGCTCCGACATAGATTTGAGAAGATATACCGTCACTATAAGGTATAATTACGATTTTGCGACGGGAACTTATAAAAATACCGAAACTTATTCCGAAATAAGCGAAAATCAGGAAATAACGTTGCCCGAAAATTACGCTTTGCCGGTGACGAGGGATTACGGTTCGGGCAGGACGGTTCAGTATACCTTTAACGGTTGGTCGGATTATCCCTATACGCCCGACGGAAACTATACCGGGGTAAGCGGAGATAATTTTATTACGCACAGAACGAATAACGTTTATTACTACGCGCAGTACGTCTGCAACACGACTTACACTCTTACCGTTTACGACAAGACGCAAAAAGAAGCCTACGCCGGAATAGAAGGGTACGACGGCAAGCATTACGACGTGCCGGAACACTCGATAGTCTACACCGTACCGGCAGGCACGACGGTTACGCTCGATATGATTTTCAAGGGAAAAGATAACGGCGACGGAACTTTCGTCACGGGGCAAACCTATTACGAAAGATACGCTTTTATCCGCTATTTCGACAACGAATATACCAAACTGCACGACGATATTATCGCAAAATACTCGTCGGCAAAGGACAAAGCCGAAGCTAAACGCAACCTCGAACAAATTATTAACGCGGACAAGGACAAAGCCGCCGCTTACGAAACCTTGCTTGCGAAAATTTATAACTACGATTTCAAATTGTCGGGAAGCGAAACGGAAACCGTTATCGATAAAGATTATTTCCTTGCCACGTTTATGACGGCGGGAGAATATCAGGCTTTACGACAAAAAATCAAGGACGCGGAGGACGAACTTACCGTACTCGAAAACTACGATTACAATAAGACGTTAAGGGATAACTACCACGCCGAGGACGAAAACGAGAAAGACGAAAACGGTTACGGCGGACTGTACAAGAAGTATTCCGAAAGCGACTTCTACCTTAACAGAGCTTACGGTTACGACCTTACGACTAATCCCGACAAGCGTAAATATAAATTCTCGGGTTGGTACGTAGACGATACCTATTCGACGGTATATTCGAAAGAAATGAGTTTCGAATGGTTTGCCGGGAGCGGCGATATAGTCCTTTACGCAAAGTGGGCGGACGAAGAGAAAGGTACCGAAGGACTCGTGTTCAGAGAAGTGTTCGACGCCGACGGCAACGTAATAGGAGTTGCCGTAGCCGACTTTATGAACAGAGCGGAGTACGAAAAGTCCGATATAAACGGTTGCGGCTACAATAATTTCGTCGGCGGCAACGAGTACAGCATAAATATGAACGACCAAGGGGCGGTGCCTTCCTATCTCGGTACCGATATAGAAGTTCAGATACCCGCAAAACACGGAGGTACTAACAGTAATCAGCTGACCGTGTTGGGCATATTAAGGGGAGCTTTGGCTCGTCACGGACAGGAAATCAAGACTATATCCTTGCCGAATACGTTGAGATTTTTGGAAGAAGAGGCGTTGGTAAGATGTAATCTGACCGACATATACGGCGTAAGCGGCGACGACGTTACTTTCGACGGACAGAACGCGGTTTATCAAAAATCGGCTATAGAATATTATATCGGCGGAGAACGCAGAACATCTGCCGCAAATACCCTTATCGCTTTCGCTAACAGAAGTCAGGTTACGGCGTATACGGTGGCGGAAAACACGGTAAAAATAGGCGGAAGCGCGTTCTACCTTTCGACGGTGCTTACCCAAATTACTTTAAGTTCTTCTCTCGTAAGCGTCGGTAAAAAAGCTTTTGCGGGTTCGGGAATTAAAGGAAGTATTACTTTGCCCGATTCGCTCGCAAGAGTGGAGACCGAAGCCTTCCTCAATTGCGAAGGGATAAATGAAATAGCGGTTACGGCAAGTTCTTCTTTGTCGAAAGTGGGTAAAAACGCTTTCTCTTCGACGGGGTGGTATATGAAAAAGACCGGCTTCGTCACTCTTAACGGAATTCTTCTCGGATTAAGAAAAGCCGACGGAACGACTTTCGACAAGGACTCGGACGGCAACTACGTAGTCACCGTAATAGACGGAGAAGAAGCGTATTCCCACACCGACGGCAACGGCGTTGCGTATTACTCCAAAGCATTGGGAACTCTCGTCGCGATATCGATAAAATCCAACGTGAAAGCGATAGGCGACAATGCGTTCGAAGGTTCGATAGGTACCATGTCGGTAACCATAGAAGGCACTTTGGCAGGCGGAATAGGCAGTCAGGCGTTTTTTGGATGCAGTATAAAACGAGTTGATTTCGATAATCTCGGAGCGGACTGCGTAGTGGAGAAAGACGCTTTTTATAGGTGCAATCCCTTTAACGTGTACGTTGTGGACGAAACCGCGGTAAACGAAAGTTGGTTAAACTGCACAAACGTAACCGTAGTGAAAAAATAATAAAAGGAACGAAAAGAATATGAAGACGAAAAAGTACGTTCTCATCACCGCCGCTGTACTGTGCGTCGTGTTCTGCGTAGCGGTATGCACGGCTTGCGGAAATAACGGAACGACTACGGTAACGGTCCCTTACGTAGACGAAAACGGCGTGGAATACACCTTGTTTAAGGTGACTACGGGAGGAAAAACAGAAGAATACGTCAAAGTGACCGGATATTCGGGCAAGAAGATATCAGCACCCCCTAACAACGTGGTTTCCGTTTACGTCAAAAGCGAAGTCACGATAGAAGGTAAAGTTTATCCCGTGACCTCGGTAGGCAATATGGCTTTTTACAGAGCCGCCGTCACCAACGTTTATTTCGGCGACGGAATAGTAGAAGTAGAGCCTTTCGCCTTCGCTTACGGCGAATTTACGGCGGTAGAACTGCCCGCTTCGGTAAAGAAAATCGGAGAATACGCTTTCGTCAACTGTAACAGTCTGCGTTATCTTAAATTAGACGCAGTCGAACCGCCAGAACTCGGCGATTACGCGTTTATGTTCTATAACGATAAGTCTAACACTTACGAAGTCAACGGTATCCTTACCGTAAAAGTACCTTCCGAAGCGAAAGACACTTATATATCGGAGTGGAAAAATTACGCCGCGATAATTAAGTAGGGGGAAGTATGGCTGATATAAAATTAAAGACCTATTCCAAAAAAGAAGCCGTCGCTTACCTTACCGGTATGGCAGGGCAGAATATGATCTACAACGTTATCGGAGCGGCTCTTGCTTATTATCTTCAGTTTACGATACTTATCCCGGCTATCGCCGTTACCGCAATAATGACGGTGGCGAGAGTTTGGGACGCCTTCAACGACCCTATTATGGGTACTATCGTAGATAAAACGAGAACGAAATGGGGCAAATGCAGACCTTATCTTATATTCGTGCCGTCGGTAATTTTCGTCGTAACGATACTTTGTTTCGTAAACTTCGGTTTTTACGGACAGGGCAGCAAAGGTACGGACGTGCTGATTATTGCGTGGGCGGCGTTTACTTACATACTGTGGGGAATGACTTACACCGTAGGAGATATACCTCTTTGGGGAGCACCCGCTCTTATGACCGAAGACGACAAGGACAGGAACAAACTTTTAGGTTTAGCGAGAATTTTCGGCGGCGTGGGAGCCGGAGTGACTTTGCTGTGCATGCAGCCCGTTTCTTTGGCGATAGGCAATATGCTCGCCCCCTCTGTCGGAGCGCAACAGGGAGAAAGATACGGTTTTCTTATAGCGGCGGTTATTTTCTCGCTTATAGGTTGCGGCTTGTTCCAGTTTACCGGACTTTTCATAAAAGAAAAGATACCGCCTTCGGACAAGAAGTATACGCTTAAAGAGAATTTTACTATTATATGGAAAAACAAACCTTTCCGTCAGATACTGTTTTCGGGAGTTTTGGGCAGCGCGAGAAACCTGCTCGCTATATGCGCTATGCCCCTCGTGACGTATTATTTCGCAAGTAAAGACCCTATATTGGCTTTCGTGTATATAGGACTTCTCGGCGGCGGAATGTTTGCGGGAATGTTCGTGGCGAGCGGAATAACGACGGTTTTGCTTAAAAAGATTTCCAAGAAAAAACTTTACAATTTCAGCAATCTGTTGGGAGCTGTTCCGTTCTTACTTATATTCGTACTTTACGTCTGTAATCCTACCGGACTTACGGGAGCGGTGTACGTGGCGATAGCGTTTGTTTTATTCGTTCTGTCGGGGGCGTCGATAGGGTTTGCAAACGTGTTGCAGTCCCTTATGATAGCCGACTGTATAGATTACGAAGAGTACACTAACGGAACCCGTCCCGACGGAGTGTTTTTCTCGGGGCAGACCTTTATAGCGAAACTTTCTTCGGGTATAGCCACGATTATATCGGGTATAGCTTATGCGGTAGTCGGTTTTTCCGACGAGAGAGTGGCGGAAGTGAACGCCTTTATCAACGCGGGCGGACTGCCGAGACTCGCGCCGCAATACCGGAAACTTATGATGATAATGTTCTTCCTTATCTCCATACCGCCGGCAATAAGCTGTATTCTTGCGGTGATACCGACGTGGAAATACTGTCTTGACGACGACGTACATAATAAGATAATAGAAGAACTCAATTTAAGACGGCACACTGATAACGAAGAGGGAAACTATGAGAAAGCCGAAAGCGTAACGACGACAGTCGACGGCGCAGAAGAGTAAAAACAAAGGAGAGATAGCAATGGACGTACTACTCATAGGTTCGAGAGGAAGAGAACACGCAATGGCGCTGTCTTTGAAAAAAGACGAACGCGTCAACAACATTTACTGTATCCCCGGTAACGGGGGCTTGGCGAGGATAGCCACCTGCATAAACATGCCCGTGACGGACTTCGACAGCATAATGGAGTTTTTGGACGATAATCCTAATATAGAACTCACTATCGTAAGCCCCGACGAATCTTTGGCGGGAGGTCTTGTGGACTTGCTCAATTCCAGAGGGCACAGAGCCTTCGGACCGAGCGCGGGAGCGGCTAAGCTCGAAAGCGAAAAGACTTTTTTACGCAACGTTTGCGAAAAGTACAATATCCCGGCGCCGTATTACAAGATATTCCACGATTATCAGAAAGCTAAACGCTACGCGTCGAAGCAACCTTTCCCCATGGTGGTAAAGACCGACGGAAGAACGGCGGGGAAGGGTATATTTTTCTGCAAAAATCTACGCGAAGCGGAAAATTCCCTTTACGATATGATGATAGCGGAACTTTTCGGCAATGCGGGTAAATGCGTGGATATAGAAGAGTTTTTAGTCGGACCTAACGTAGTGGTTATGACCCTTACCGACGGGAAAACGGTAGTGCCTTTGCCTGCCGTCAAGGCGTATAAACGGGTCTACGACAACGATTTAGGGTTAAGTACGGCGGGTATGGGCGCGTATATTCCTGCCGAGGAATACACCGAAGAGATAGCGAAAAAAGCCTACGACGAAATTTACGTCCCTATGGTGAAAGCTCTCGCGGAAGAAGGCATACCTTTTAAGGGCGTGCTTGCGTACAGTCTTATTCTTACTGCCGACGGACCGAAAGTAGCCGACGTAATAGTCAGGTTCTGCGACGTCGAAAGTCAGGTTTGCTTGCCGCTTTTGGAAACCCCTCTTCTCGACGTAATCAACGCAATTATTGACGAAAGACTCGACGAAATAGAAGTTAAGTTTGTAGATAAGGCGGCGGTTTGCGTAGTGCTTACTTCGGGCGGATATCCCCTTGAATACAACAAGTATATAAAAATAGAAATAGGCGATATATCCGACGACGTGCAGGTTTTCCACGCGGGAACGAAACTTATCGACAACGAACTTCGGACTTCGGGCGGCAGAGTAATGGGCGTGTTTTCTATGGGAGAGACCGCTTCGCATTGCGCCAAAGAAGTCTACGACAATATATCGAAAATAAGTTTCGACGGTATGCATTACAGGAAAGATATCGCGAAAGATATTCCTTCCGACAAATAAAGAAAAATGTTTTTTATTACCGAAATAAATTTTCTGTAATATTACGCTTATCCTTATCATATCTATTTACAAAACGGAGCAGACACGAAATACTCGATTTCGACTTTTTCAGTCAAATTTTTGCGCCGTTTGTTTATTAAGATAGAGAGGTAAGCGATGATCCTTGTGGTAAAAAAGACAGCCGTTATCGTGGCGATAATTTTAGTGGCGGTATTTATTGTGGGCGCGGTAGTGACGACGCAGAGCGTAAAGGCGGCTAATACCGCCGCCGCGAAAAAACTACTCCCCATATACGGAGTAAGTACCGACAATAACAAAGTCGCGATAAGTTTCGACGCGGCGTGGGGTAGCGATAAAACCGAGGCGATACTCGATATTCTGGATAAATACGGAGTAAAAGCGACGTTTTTTCTCGTAGGTTTTTGGGTGGACAAAAATCCCGATTTAGTCAAAGAAATAGCTTCCCGCGGACACCTTATCGGTAATCACAGCACCAACCATCCGCATTTTAATAAGTTAAGTCTTGACGAAATGCGTATGGAAACGGAAACGACGGCTGAAAAAATAACGGCTTTGACCGGAGAAGAAGTCAAGTTCTTCCGCGCGCCGTTCGGCGAATATAACGATACGCTCCTCACTTATCTTAACGAAAGCGGAGTAAAGTGTATTCAGTGGACGGTGGACACGCT
>CACXFJ010000087.1 GCA_902766965.1 uncultured Eubacteriales bacterium
ACGTGCGGGGCGGTGAACGCCGACGGAGTGTTCGTGGGCGGACTTATTGCGCCGGGAATTAAAGCGAGTACCGAAAGTCTTGTCAACGTTGCGGCGAAATTGCCGAGAATAGAATTAGTCAAACCCGACTGCGTAATAGGTAAAAATACCGTGGAAAACATGCAAGCCGGAATAATTTACGGCTTTACCGGTTTAGTCGAGTATATTTTGAAGAAGATGAAAGGGGAGAAGGGTTTTGAGAATGCGAAGGTAATAGCTACCGGCGGTATGAGTCAGCTCGTCACGCAGAACGACGAAAACATGATAGACGTCGTGGACAGAGCTTTGTCGCTGAAAGGATTACGTTTGCTTTATAACGATAACGTTAAGGAGAACCGGAAATGAAAAAAGTAGGAGTAGCCCTGTTGGGGTTAGGCACGGTAGGGGGCGGAACGTACCGCATACTGAAAGCAAACCACGACAACATTATGAAAAACGACGGCGTGGACGTCGAAGTAAGGCATATTATAGAACGCGACAGAGCCAAGGCAGAGGCTTTGGGCGTGGATATGAACATAGTAAGCACCGATATCGATAAGGTAGTCAACGATAAAGAAGTGTCGATAGTGGCGGAGTTTTTCGGCGGTATAGAGCCTGCGAAAACCTTTCTTATAAAGTGCCTTCTCGCCGGAAAAAGTATCGTAACCGCTAATAAAGAACTTTTCAGCAAACATTGGGGAGAACTCGAAGACGCCGCGAAGAAAGGCAAAGCGGGATTGTATTTCGAGGCGAGCTGCGTAGGGGGAGTTCCCGTAATAAGAACCCTTACCGAGAGCATGCAAGGCAACAATATAGAATCCCTTATGGGAATAGTCAACGGCACGACCAACTTTATTTTGTCGAAAATGGCGGACGAAGGGCAGGAATACGAAGACGTACTCAAAGAGGCGCAACGTCTCGGTTACGCCGAAGCTAATCCCAGCGCGGACGTGGACGGTTTCGACAGCACTTATAAATTGTCCATTCTTTCGAGCCTCGCTTTCCACACCAAAGTACCCGTGGACAAGATTTATAGAGAGGGGATTTCGAGAATAAGCAAAGAAGACATAGCCTACGGTAAGCGGTTCGGGTACACGCTGAAACTTCTTGCCATAGCGAAGAGAGTAAACGGCAAGATAGAAGCTCGCGTTCACCCCGCGTTTATTCCCGATACCCACCCGTTGGCGTCGGTAAAGGGCAGTTTTAACGCCGTTCATATCGTCGGCGACAACGTGGGCGATATTATGCTGTACGGTCGCGGAGCGGGCGATTTACCGACGGGTAGCGCGATAGTCAGCGATATAGTGTTCGCTTCCAAGCAGCAAAAACACAAATATATGCCCTTTAAGAACAGTAACGACGTGTCGGACAAGAATTTCGCCAAGGACTTTTTCTGCGATTACTACGTAAGAATGAGCGTGGACGACGAAACGGGCGTGCTTGCGAAAATCGCCGGCGTATTCGCCGCCAACAAAGTCAGCATCAACACTATGATACAGGAATCGGAAGGCGGCGTGGCGAAAATCATTTTTCTTATTCACAAAACCGGAGAAAACAATATAAACAAAGCTCTTGAAAAAATAGAAAAACTTCCCTGCGTGCAGAGCGTGGATTCTCTTATCAGAGTGGAAGAATAAAATTGTTAAGATAAAAATAAATCGTCCGTCGCAAGGCGGACGATTTGTTATATTGCCGTAATTTATTAAGTTTTTGAACCGAGCGACATTTTGGCTTGTCGTTCGGAGAGTTTTTTCATTAAGAAAACGAAGAACTTTTCCGCTATCGAATCGGCTTTTTCCTTGTCGCTAAGGTATGCTATGATTTCTCTTTGGCAGACGGGCTTTTCTATTTCGAGAAGTTTTATATTGTGTCCGTCTATTTTCCCCCACGAAAATTCCGGCCAGAAAGCTACGCCGATACCTGCCGCAATAAGGTTCTTGACGGCGATGAGGGAGTCGCTTTCGAATACTACCTGCGGAGTAAACCCGGCGTATTCGCAATAGGCGTCGCAAAGGGGGCGGAATCTGCGAGAACCCGACAAGGCGATAAAGTCGCGTCCGGCAAGTTCCGACAAGCGGAGAGAATTCCTTTCGGCAAAGTCGGAGGTTTTCGGCACGGCGACGTAGATTTTTTCTTCTATTATCCCCCTTGTCTTTATGTGGACGGGATTATCGGGCACGGTAGCGTTGGTCGTTACGAGAATATCGTAGTTTTTTTCCGATTCTTTTTGCAACATTCTGAACACGACGTCGGGATTGTTTTTTTTGAATTCGATAATAATATCGGTAATGAGGGTGGACGCCGCAAGGACGTTTACTACGATTACGTTTTGCGACAAGTCGATTAGTTTTTCTATCGACGCGGGGAGTAAATCGATTTCTTTTAATATAGGCTCTAACTTTTCTTTAAGAAAACGCCCGTACTCGTTGAGCCTTATTCTTCTTCCGTCCTTATAAAACAGCTTTACGCCCAGTTCTTCTTCGAGATTTTTTATGGTTTTCGTCAACGCAGGTTGCGATATATGAAGCGAATCTGCGGCTTTCGTAAGGTGTTCGGTCTTTGCTACCTCGTAAAAATATTTAAGTTCGGACAGTTCCATAATATATTCCTCAAAGTTATTGATTTCATAAATAATATATATTATACATTATGGATTGTCAAGAGTATACTGTAAGAGAAGACGGAGGAAGAAAAAAAGATGAAAGAAATTTTTGAAGTACTTATGTTAATATGTTTCGGTATATCGTGGCCTATATCGGTCGTGAAGAGCATCAAATCCAGAAGCAGCAAAGGCAAGAGCCTTATTTTTACCGTCGTAATAATTATCGGTTATATTTGCGGTATCACGAGCAAAATAGTCGGCGGCAATACGGGATACGTTTTGTGGCTGTACGTGTTTAACCTCGTAATAGTCACCGCCGATTTAATAATCAGCGTAATTAACAAAGTAAACGACAACAAAAAAGCAAGAGAAGGACACGAAGAAAAAGAAGAAACGTTCCATAAAGGAGAAGAGCATTATGTTAAAGGATGTTAAAGAAAAAGCTAAAAAGTATACGATTATTAACGACGTTGCGTTAAGAAACGAAGTAGCGGTGTTCGGTTCCACCTATCTGTACAACTTTCCTTTTTACGAACTTATGCAGGGGCATATCACCGATTACGCCGTGTACAACAGAAGTATCGAAGGTATGAAAGTATCCGAAGCGGTTGAAGCGGCGGACGACTGCCTCAAAAATCTCGATCCCGCCATTATACTCGTATCTTTGGGGGAAGAAGACGACGACTCCGCAGAAACTTTTACCGCGTATTCCGAACTTCTGAAAAGAATAAAAGCCTCTCATCGTGCGGCAAGAATTTACGTCATGCAAACTTTCGGCAAAGACAGAGCTTTCTGCGACAAAGTAAAGGCAGTAGCCGAAAGGAACGGCGTAGAGTACGTCGAAGTCGGCAACGAAGAAAAGATAAAGAGCGTATTTTCGAGATTGAGCGCATTTTTCCATCGCTCGGGAATAAGTTTTTCCGACGCGTTCGGAGTAGGTTGCTAAACTTACGACGCGCCGTTTTGCTTCCGCAAAACGAAAAACTGCGTTTTTAAGCAATTTGAAAAATTGCGCGCGCGTCTAACCTTCTGAAATGTGTCTGTTCCCATATACACGCGTACGCAAGGATATATACTCCGACGGTTCTCCCACCGTCGGAGATTTTTTATAAAAAAACCGATTTTGTCGAAAATCGCCGCGAACGGGTAACGGGAGTTCATATAAAGGGATACTTATATGAAGACGGGGGATTATTTAAGTTTTCACATACGCCGTTATTTATATGAACGAAATATCATATACACGCAGTATCATACTTGTAAGATAAACTTTTTTAATGTATAATATTTTTTATGTACGATTTAATAATTATCGGCGGCGGAGCAAGCGGACTCGCGTTAGCCGACGTAGCGAAAAAACGCAATAAAAAAATTCTTGTTTTCGACGCGGGGAAAAAGGTCGGTCGGAAAATTCTCGCCGCCGGGAACGGAAAATGTAACGTTTCCAACGAGAGCGTGACAAAAGAGGATTACAATAACGATTTCGTAGAAAAGTTTTTGCCGTATAACGATAAAGTATACGATTTTTTCAAGTCGATAGGACTTACCACGAGAACCGACGAAGGAAGAATTTATCCTTACAGCGAGAGCGCGAATACCGTTCTTAACCTTTTAAGGAAGAGCGTCGAAGAGGATATAGTCACCGACTGCAAGATAGACGACGTAGAATATAGTGACGGCGTATTTACCGTAAACGGCAAAAAGGCGAAAAACGTAGCCGTATGCACGGGCGGAATAACGGCGGGCGGAATAGGCTCGTACAATTTACTCGAAAAGTTCGGACACAAAAAGACGGCTCTTTATCCCGTATTATCGGCTTTAAGAAGCGATACAAAATACGTCAAACAGCTCGCAGGAATTAGGGTTAAAGCTCGCGTTACGCTTTTTACCGACGGAAAAAGGGTATATTCCGAGTACGGAGAACTTCTTTTTAAGGATAACGGAATAAGCGGTATAGTCAGTATGGCTATATCACGATATCTTTCGCCGAATAAAAGAAACGACGTAAGTGTGGACCTTGCCGTAGAATACACGGTAGAAGAACTTAAAACCATGCAAAAAGACGGACTTTTACAAAAAGCGGTGCTTGCCGCCGTGGAGAAACAAGCCGCCGACAGAAAAATATCGGTGGAAAGCTGTATTAAAGATTTCATCGTAAGTAACGTTATTTTAGGCGACAAACAAAACGCGCAAGTGACTCGCGGAGGAATCGATACGAAAGATTTTACCGAAAAAGGGGAAAGCAAGATAATAAAAGGCTTATACGCCTGCGGAGAAGTTCTCGACGTGGACGGTCGATGCGGCGGATACAACCTGCATTGGGCGTTTCTTACCGGAATAATCGTAGGAGAAAGCGTATGACTACGATAAAAACGAGCGTAAATATACCGCCAGAAAAAGGCGAAGACAAGGAAACGATAAGGCAAGCCGTCGCAAACAAACTCAAAGTAAAAATCGACGGCTTGGAAATACTGAAAAAGTCTCTCGACGCAAGGGATAAAAAGAAAATTTTTTACGCCTACACCGTCGCCGCGGAAACTTCGCAGACAGATAAAGCTCTTAAAAACGGCGGAACCGTTTACGTGAGGCAGCGTAATTATTTGTCCGATATAGTGGCGGATTTACGGTACGAAGGCAGCCGTCCGATAGTGATAGGGGCGGGACCTTGCGGACTTTTCGCCGCGCTTACCCTTGCGGAAACGGGGGCTAAACCCATAATTTTAGAAAGGGGCGACAGAGTGGAAGAGCGGAAGAAAAAAGTCGCTCTCTTCAATACCGACCTAATTTTAGATACCGAAAGCAATATTCAGTTCGGCGAAGGGGGTGCGGGGACTTTCTCCGACGGAAAGCTCAATACGGGAATAAACAGCGTTTACGTCCCCGCCGTACTTAAAGAATTCGTCGACAACGGAGCCCCCGAAGATATACTGTACCTTAATAAACCTCACGTCGGCACGGATAAATTGGAAACCGTGATTAAATCTCTAAGGGAAAAAATAATAAGCAAAGGCGGAGAATTTTATTTCAATACGAAAGCGACCGACTTTATTTTTGCCGACGGAAAGATAGGCGGCGTAAGGACTACGAAAGGGGATTTTTACGGCGACAGAGTTTATCTGTGCATAGGACATTCTGCAAGAGATACCTTTTATACTCTGTACGGCAAAGGCGTGGTTATGGCTCCCAAAGTATTCAGTATGGGAGTACGAATAGAACATTTGCAGGAAGATATAGACGTTTCGCAATACGGCAGAAAGAGAGAGGTTCTGCCGCCCGCCGATTACAAAACGGCGGTAAGATTATCGGACGGAAACAGCCTTTACAGTTTTTGCATGTGTCCGGGCGGAACCGTCGTGAACGCTTCGAGCGAAGAAAAAAGAATTTGCGTAAACGGGATGAGCAATTACGCACGCGACGGAATTAACGCCAACGCGGCTTTACTTATAAACGTGGGCGAAAGGGAATACGGAGAAGGAACTCTTGCCGGGATTGAGTTGCAACGAAAGTTAGAATCGACGGCGTATGCGGCTACCGGTAGTTACAAGGTACCCGTGCAGACTTTCGGCGGATTTATGACGGGCAAGACGCTCGATTTAGGCAGGATAAAACCGAGCGTAGCGACGGGATACCTCCTTACCGACCTTAATTCTTTCCTGCCCGATTTTATAAAAAACGGACTGAAAGAAGGAATACCGCTTATCGCGAGAAGAATAAAAAATTTCGACGACGAGGACGCCGTTTTGTCGGGAGTGGAAGCGAGAAGTTCGTCTCCCGTAAGGATAATAAGAGACGACAGGTGCGAGTCGTCGATAAAGGGATTGTATCCTCTCGGAGAGGGCGCCGGATACGCGGGCGGCATTACGAGCGCGGCGGCGGACGGAATAAGGGGCGTGGTAGCATCTTTGCGATGACGGAGAACCGGCGTTTCGTTTTCACAAAACCCAAACTCAACTCTTCACTCTCCACGCTCCAAAAAACAGTTGTGTAAAACGCAGGATAAAGGTTATAATAGTTCCTATGGCGGAAGAAAGCAAGAACGAAATTTATAAATCGTGCGAAAAAACGGTAGTAACGAAAGAAAATACGGCGGAATGCGTTTCCGACGCTTTTTCGCAAGACGAAGTTTTCGTTCCGACCGCTTTACGGGAAGAAATTTCCGCTTCGACCGTTTCGGAAGAGAAAACGCCCGTCAATACGGTTTCGCAGGAAGAACAAACTTCCGTCAATACGGTTCGGGAAGAACAGGTTCCCGTTTTGTCGGAAGAAGAAAAGTTAAAGGCGCAAAAGAAAAAAAGACGCAATTCTATTTTGCTCAACGTCCTGTTTTTGGTAATAAACGCCATAATAGTCCTCGTACTTTTATTGTTGGAAGACAAGAGCGGCGACAAGGTGGCGGGAAGCCAAGCTATGAAACTCTTCGCCGAAAACTGGTACTATACCGCGCTCGCGTTTTTTATGTATTTCGTCATCGCCTTTTCCGATTCGATAGTTTTTGCGGCGTTAATTAAAAAAACGGGGGTAAAAAGTTCGCCCGCGTTGCCGCTGAAAGTTTCGTTTATGGGCAGATATTACGACAGAATTACGCCGTGGTCTATGGGGGGAGAACCTTTTCAGGTAGCCACGCTTATGCGAGGCGGACTCAGCGGCGGAGACAGTTGCGCCGTGACTATGAGCAGGCACATAGTCCGCTTTTTCTCTACCGCAATAGCGGTAATAGTCATTTTGATAGCGTCGAGAATAACCACCAACGTTTACGTTATGGTCGTGGCTATTTTATCGGTGGCGGCAGGGCTTATAATACCGAGTTTTATGCTTTTATGCGCGTTCAAGCCGAAAATCGGACTTAAAATAGGCGAGGGCGTAATAAACTTTTTACATAAAATCAAAATCGTCAAAAACTACGATAAACAGCTTAAAAAGATGCAGAACGACGTAAACAACTTTTTGAGCGGAATAAAATATCTCAGTACGAACAGGGCTATGATAGCCTTAATAGCCTTTTCGGCTATAGTAGAACTTTTCGCAAACAACAGCGTACCGTTCTTCGTGATAAGAGGATTGGGGCATACCGAAGTCACGTTCTGGCACACGCTCGTATTGTGCATTTTCGTAAACTACGCCTCTTCTTTCGCCCCCACTCCGGGCGGAGCGGGGATAGCCGAGCTGTCGTTCTATGCGATTTTCGCCGCGTACGTAGAGGAAGGGTATCTTTTCTGGGCGGTGCTTTTCTGGCGTATAGCCATCTTCTTCGTTCCCGTCTTTATCGGGTTCGCATTGCAAATCTTCGACAGTGTAAAAAACATTTTCGACACGAGAAAGAGCCGCTGAAAACCGGCTTTTTTCATTTAACCGATTTATTTAACCGAACGGAAACGCAATTTTATTTAATCTAACGGAAACGCAATTTCTTTATTTTTTTTCGACGATTAACGGTTCTTAAAAAACCTGCCGTTCTCGTTTTTTACAGGGTAAAAACGAGAGCCGTACGCCTCGTTGGAAAATTTTTCTCTTGTATTCGCGTGCGTGTGTATGGTATACTTAATAAAAAGTATATAAGGAGAAGTTTGCGTGAAAAACAAAATCGGTTTTTGCATAGTGACGATATTGGCGGCGACGCTTGTTTTGTTATGCGCAATTACCGCCGCAAACACCGCGGTTTATGCCGATTTTTCTTACGATAACGAGGTAATAAATATAAATTCCGATAAGGATTTCGCCGATTTTTATTCCGCCTCGGTGACGAACGGATACGACTATTCGGGGAAGACCGTTCGCCTTAATTGCGACGTGGACGGGTCGGTAATTGCTTTTACGGGATATTTGCCCAACTTCGGCGGCGTTTTCGACGGAGGAGGACATTCCGTCAAGAACTTAAAAAACAGACTTTTCGGCACCATTGCCGCAAGCGGCACGGTAAAGAACGTTTATTTTAAGAACGTTTCCGCAATAGGTTTCGCGATAGCCGGATTGAACGCAGGTAAGATTATCGGCGTATCGGTATCGGGTACTATTTCGCCGGAATTGAATTACCGAGCGGGCTTAGTGGGAACGAATACGGGCGAGATTATCGATTGCGACAATATTTGTACTTACGTTTCTTCCCTTTCGAAAGCGTATTTTTCGGGCGTTGCGTGCGTCAACAAAGGCACGATAACCGGTTGCTACTTCGGGGGCAAAGCCGTAGCTAATTTCAATAACGACAACAGCCACGGTTTTGCGGGAATATCTTACGACAATTACGGCACCGTTTCACGCTCGACGGTGGCGGCTACTCTTACTTATTCGGGAAGCAACAGGACGGCGGCGGAACAGGACCTTTACGCCGTGGCGAAAAACGGAACGGGTACGGTAACCGACGCTTACGCAATTATAGACGATAAAATGCCGTCGGACGTAACCGTAAATATCGCGGAAGGCACGGTGACGAACGTAAACGCCGTAATAAGTAAAACCGAAAAAAAATACTACGCTACCGCAGACGGAACTATTTCGGAAACTGCCGTTATCCCCGACTTTTCGGCGGGAGCCAAGAACGTTCTCGACGGACAGGGCACTATAGAAACGCCGTTTTTACTTAATCGCTATACCGATTTATCCAAACTTAAATTTATTCAGCCCTTTATGAGCGGCGTTTACGAACTCGATTCCGATATATACTTGTCGGGCGAAAGTAAAATATCCGTCATCGACGGGTTCGACTACAATCCCGGCAGCGTAGACGGAAACGGTTACGCTCTTATAGGCGGAGAAACCGACGGAGCGTTCGACGCGGCGTTTAACCTTACCGGCGAAAACGTAGGCTTTATATCCTGCCTTTCCGCTACTCTTTCGGGGAATACAAACGACGGATACGTCGATTTTTCCGATTTCGGCAAGGGTGCAACGGTGAAAGATATTACCGCTTCCGAACCGTCGGGAACGGGAACGGAGTTAGACCCGTATATCGTGTCGAAAAGAGAAGAACTTAAAGCTCTCGACGGAAAAACGGGGTACGCCGTTTTAAGTAAAGACGTGGTCGTAAACAGTAAGAACGACGGCGGAAATCTTCTTAACGTTGCGGAACTTAAACTGAATTTCAACGGCAACGGTCATTCTATAATAGGTCTTACCGACGAAAATCTTACGACTACGTTAAGCGGAACCATATCTAATCTTAAAGTGCGAAGTACGGGGAACAGCGGCGTTTGCGAAAATAACGGCGGCAGTATAAACCGCGTTTCGGTAAGAAACGACGACGGGAATTACGGAATATGTAAAAATAATTACGGCAACGTATCCTACGCCGAAATTTACGGGAAGTACGTTCACGGTTTTGTCGAAAACAACGAAGCGAACGGCGTGATAGTATCTTCCGTGAATTACTCGGAAACAAGCTACGCTTTCGCAAAGAAAAACGACGGCAACGTAAATAAATGCGAAAACAAAGGTTCTGCGAATAAAGTTTTCGATACGGAAGGAACGGGCGTTGTAAGCAATTCAGTAAACTACGCTCTTTCCGCAGACGTAAATTACCGAGCGAACAACTGTTTTGAAATATCGTCGGCGAAGAGTTACGTAAAAGACGGCGTTAAGTATTCTGTTAGCTCGTTCGACTACGTCGCGTTAAAGAAAGTGGGGTTCGATTTCGACAATACTTTCGGCTACGTTAAAGGGGAAGATAATCCGTCGTTAAGAAAAGACTATACTGAATACAAGACCGCCATTAAGGTAATCACGGGGAGTTTCGTCCTCGACTATTCCTATTACGACGAGAATACAAGCTACGAGCAGAACGTAATAAACGAAACGATAACCAACATTAACGGCAACGTTTACGAAAACACCGTTTATAATTGGACTTTTAACGGCGAACCTTTGACGGTGAATATAAAAAACGCAGGCGATTACCTTCTTACCGCGCGTTTTGCGGGGACTAACGATTATCTCGCCGCCGAAGAGAACTATTCTCTTACCATAGACAAAGCGGTAAGTACGGTTAATCCCGAATTTATCGTGAACGAATTTTCCGACTTTTCGGCTATTTATTCGGGAGAAAACGTAAGTCTACCGACGGTCGAACCCGATAACTTTTCCGTATTGCAAAACATGGGCTTTACGCAAAAATACGTATTGACGAAAGACGGAAACGCCGTTTCGGCGGCAGTCCGTGCGGGAGAATATCGATATACGACGGTATTTTCTTCCGACAACTATTTCGATATGTCGGCGAGCGTAAAACTTACGGTAGAGAAAAAAGAACTTTTCGTCACGGTAAAGGACGGCAGTTGCTACTATAATTCCGAATTCGATTTAAGTACTTGCGACCTTACGATAACGGGCGGGCTTGTATCCGCCGACGGCGGCAAGACGATAAGCCTTCTTACGCCCGATTATAAAAACGGTTTTTCCACCGACTACGTTGCGGGCAATCCCGTCGGCAACTATACTATTAACTTTACGGGCGCAACCGACGACTATTACTATACCGTGACGGCGGGCGTACTTAAAGTGAACAGAATAGCGGTACCCGTCGAAAGCATAGATTTTTACGGCGCGACGGGAGCGACGGAAGGAAGTTTCGTAAAGACTTACGACGGAGCGGAAGTGACGTTGACGGCGACGTTATCGGGCGGAGTGACCGCGGCGTACGAAAATAACGTTCATAAGGACGCAGGCGTTTATTTGGTCCGCGGAACCTTTACGATAGACGAAAACTATATTCCGCTCGAACTTACCGTAAGGCTCGAAATAAAAAAAGCGGTTCTTACCGTAGCAGCCCCCGACGGAAACGTCGAGTACGGAACGATTGCTTCCCTTGCCGAACCCGTTACCGTAAGCGGTTTCGTAAACGGAGAAACCGTAATAAGCGTTTTCGGTTCGGAGTTTAATTACAAAATTCTCGACGGAGAGAACGAAGTCACGGGCGTTTACGACGCGGGAACGTATTTAGTTAAGGTAATTACAAAAAGCAGTCCGAATAACTACGACGTAACTTATAAAGACGGCGTATTCAAGATAGAAAAAGTTTCGTTAAAGCGGCTTAAAAACAACGTAGTCGGCGTCAGCGAAAAATTCTTGGACGGAGAAAAGATTTACGACGGAACGGCGGAAGAAAGGAAGATAGATTTCTTTACCGCCGAAGAAGTCGACGTAGTATACTCGGTTACGAGGGACGGGGCGGCGGTTGCGGAAATTAAGAACGCGGGCGGATACCTTATCGAAGCCACGGTCACGCCGAAAGGGGTTTTGGCGAAAAACTATCTTGCGGATACCTACGTTTGTCGGTACGTCGTTAAGAAAATAAAATATAACCTTACCGTAGAAAAAGAAAAGTATTCTTTCGTTTACGACGGAAGCGATAAGGCTGTCTTAAATAACTTTTCCTATTCGGGGTTGCCCGACGGAAAGACAGTAAGGTTAGAATGTACCCGGAATTCCGTATCGACCGAAGCCGTTCGGGCGGGGGTTTATTCGATAGAAATAATTTTCGACGGCGGCGAGAACGAGGAAACGGCGGCGGCTTATACGGAACTCGAAATCACCAAAAAAGCCGTGACCGTAAATATAAAAACCGAATACGACTACGTTAAGAACGGTAAGATTACGATAGAAATTATCTCGATAGACGGCGCGGTAAACGAAGAATTGACGGCGGACGACGTGTTATTAGGCTACCGCAACGCCTTAGGACAGTCGATACCGTCTATAATAAGCGCGGGCAATTATTACGTCGATATAGCGCTAAGGAATACCGATTACTCTATTAGTAATTCCACCGTAAACATAATCGTAAACAAACTTACGATACCCTTTACCTTAGGCTCGGTAAGCTACGTTTACGGAACGGTCGGCAATAAGGTAATAGACGGCGTAAGGTACGAAATCACCGAAAACACGCTTACGGTAAAGAGCTATCCGTATTCGGGCGAAACTTTCGATATTACGGTAAGAACCGACCGCAACGCAGGGGTAAAGACAGTGACCGCCGCCGACGTGATTCTCACGACGAATTACGATTTCGTACCCGAGGGGAAGAACGAAATCACGATTACGGCGAGAGAACTTTTGCTCGTGTGGAAAGTGGACGGCACGGAGACTTCCTCTACCTCTTACGAAGCGGTATATTCCGGCAGGAGTCAGAACGGCAGGTTCTCGTACAACGTAGGCGCAATGGCTTTCGACGACAAGGCGTCCGACCTTAGCTTCGTCAATAAAGTGTCGGGAGGGGCGGAAGATATCTATAACGTGGGTTCGTACGGTATTTTGGCTACCCTTTACGACAACGTAAACTATAAATTAACGAACGATTACTTTACCGTCAGAGTAAAAAAAGCGGCTCTTACGATAGAAGTCGACGACGCGGAAGTTTGGCAGAGGGAAAGATACACGGCGTCCTACCGTTGCTACGGAAAAGTCGGCGACGATATAAACAAGACGGCGCCGAGCCTTAAAGGGGCGAATATAAGAATAAACACTTCTTATACGGAAACCGCCCCCGTGGGAAGTATTTTCGACGTGACGATAACGGCTGCTTTCGATAACTACGAAGCGGAAGTGACGAAGATGGGTAAAATCACGGTAGTCCCTAATCCTTATCCCGACTACCTTTCGTATTGGCACGACGTCAACTACGTTTATACCGGGAGCGAAATAAGAGCGGAGATAGCGAGCGTAAGCGAAGACGTGACCGTAGTGTATTCCAACAACGCGCACACGAACGCGGGCGTGTATACGGCAGGGGTCACCGTGACTTATCCTACCGGCAGAACGCAGAGCGGCAACTGTATAATAACCATAGTCCCGGCAAATCCCGTCGTGACCGTCCCCGATTCGGAAAGGCTGTTTACCGAAGGTTATTCCCTTGCCGAAGGAGATATAGTAGGCACGGCTTCCTATAACGGGAACCCCGTTTCGGGCAGGTTCGTTCCCGACGACGGACAGGTTCTTAAAGAAGGGAAAGCCGCGTACGGATATACTTTCGTCCCCGACGACGACCGGAACTTTAACAAAATTTACGGTTCGGCAAATATAAGAACGGCGAGAATTACCCTTGCCGATTTTACGTTCGATAATCCCGACGATATAAGTTTTCTTTCCGACGGAAGAACGATAATTTACGGCGCGGTAAAAATGAGAATTAACCCGATTCTCGACGGACTCGTCCTTCGCCGTAACGGTAACGCGGTAGACTATATCGAATTTACCAAGACCGAAACGGTGGCGGTCACGGTTACTCTCGGCGAACAAGTGGCGTTTAACTACCTTTTCGACGTTACTTATAAGGGCGGTTCAGCCCCGGTAATTATCACGAAAGAGTCGTTCAGTACCAACGGCGTCACTTTCAACGGCAACACGTTGGAAGTAGGGAAAGAGGGCGGCAGACTGTCGCTTAAAGACGAATATAAGGGTAGTTACGGAATATACGTAAACGGATATTATTACGAAGAACTTATAATAAACGGCGACGAAGAAGAAATCGTTTTCGTCGTAAAGAATATCGGCACGGGGAAGAATGTGTTCGGCGGAAGATACGCTGTTAAAGTCGTCGAAGAACAGACCCCCGACGTAAAGCCGAGCTACACGCTCTATTTTATAATAGGAGGGAGCGTAGCGGGCGTCGCCGCGATTATAGCGGTAGTTTTAATTATTTGGAGAAAGAAACACGGTTAGGAGAAAGGCTATGAAAAGAAAATCGTTATTATTGTTATTGACCGTCGTCTTCGCGTTGTTTACGTTGACGATACTGAGTTCGTGCAGCATATTCGGACCGTCGGAGACGGTAGTTCCACCCACGATAGACAGCGTGGAAATGCTCAAAGACGAACCGAATTACACCGAAAGTCGGGAGTATTTATATAACAAAGACACCGAAAACCCGATGGCTATATTCGCGGGCAAAAGTTTTCTCGTGTCGATAAAGTATAATAATCCGAAAAAGTACGCGATAAGCTACGTCACCGTCAATAACGAAAAAGTCATGCCGTCGCAGTTTGCCGCAGGTTCGTCGAAAACTAACACGATTATTAAGATTACGGTACCCGCAAACGCAACTAAGGGTGACGAAATGACCTTTAATATAAAGAACATTTTCTATAATACAGGTTCGGAAACCAAAAAAATGAAGTTTGGCGAAGACCTCGATATGAACTTTACCGTAAAGGTTTCGCCGTCGTATTATCTTACGTTGAATTATCAGAACGCCGACAGAAGAGCGTCTTCGGCGCAGCCGAAAGACGAGGAGAGCAATCCGAGTTCTATCGACTACGGCTCGGAAATGAACGTAGGCGGTATACTCGACGCCGACTACACCAACGATACCGTAGGACTTCCGACGAAAGCGGGCGGTTGGATATTCGAAGGGTGGTACACCGAACCTAACGGCAAAGGTCAGCTCGTGAAGAGTACCGACACGTATTATTTTTGGTCGGACGTCACTCTGTACGCCCATTATACGAGATTGTTCGAATACGAAATAGTCAGCCTTGACAAACCGATAACCAACGTAGTCAACGATAAGACGATTACTTACAACAGCGGCGCTATCATCACGAAAGACAACAGCAGGGGTAAGTATCCCATAATGAACATAGACGATACGATAGTCGACGAAAAGATAGTAACGAACGAAACTACGGGGAAAGAAACGGTGACGTCCGCCGAATACCCCGTGGTAAAAATAGCCAATAAAGCCTTTAAGGACGTCAACAACATAAAAGAACTCACCATAGGTAAGTTCGTCAAAGAAATAGGAGCTTACGCTTTCGACAATTGCAACGCGCTCGAAAAAGCAGCCTTCAACAAAGGTTCTTCCTTAGAAGTCATCGGCGACTACGCCTTCCAGGGGACGAAGAAGATGGGTATTACGAGTTCTTTCACCCTGCCCGACGCCGTGACGTATTTAGGCAACTTCGCTTTCCGTTACAGCGGTTGGAAAATAACGACGAACAACGGTATTAACGAAAGCGTGCTGCACGTTAAGCCTACTTACAAGTTTATCGGCGCGGCGTGTTTCTTCCAGACGGGCTTTTCGCAGGTTGTGTTCGACGCAGGCTGTAAGTTCGATACCCAGATAGGTTCGGACGAAGCGAAAGAGATAGAAAAAAACGCCGGTTGGAACGAGGCAAAAACCGAACTTAACAGAATAGGAGCCAACCTTTTCGGCAACTGCGCCAACCTTATCGAAGTCAAATTCCTTTCCGACGACGGCGAAAACAACGCCCTTAATATCGTTCCCGACGCTTGTTTCGACGCCGGCAACTATACCGTAAACTGTATAGAAACCCTCACTTTGGCGGAAGGTATAGAGTACATAGGAAACAACGCCTTTAATTATCAGGCGAAAATAACCCGACTCGAAATCCCCGCTACCGTCACCGAAATAGGGAAATCCGCTTTCTACAATTGCAGTAACGCCACGAGCCTTACCTTTAAGGAAGGCAGTATGTTGAGGATTTTACATTCCAGATGTTTCGGCAATATGAAAGCCATCGACAGAGTTGTTATTGTGTCTACCGACTTCGAGAAGTACGGCAACGGTCCTTTCGAAGGTTGTTCCCGTCTTAAAAGTATAGAATTCCCGAACCTTAACGTGGTTGACAAAATCCCCAAAGGTTTTTCGCGTGCGGAAAACAAAGACGAAGTTTTGCCGCAACATAAGTTCTCCGACCTCTTGTACGGAACGTTCGAAAGCGGCAGTAACGATAGCGGAGACGGCACGATATCCACTTACTCCTTGCCGACGAGAATATTCTGTAAAGACACCGTAATGGAAAGTTTCAAACAAACCATTCTCGATTCTAAAGCCACGTACACCTTTAACAGTAACGGCGAAACGACGGCTACGATAGCCCCCGCTTCCACTTTCAGGAACGTGGTTTTCGTCCACAACATAGGACTTATAAAAACTTACGTAAACCCGGGAGCTACGCAGGGCGAAGAATCCGAAGTGTCGATAGCTTTGCAACCGATTTACAATATAAACGACAAGGGCAAGGATGAAAGGAACAAAACTCCTATCGCGTACAGTATAGTCTATTGGTCGGTAAGAAGTAAGAATATCGTTCTTCCCGACAAGATAGACGGTCTTACCAAACCCGCTCCGATAACCGAACTCGCAATGTACGCTTTGCCTACCAGCGTAACCACTCTTACCGTCCCCGCAAACATAACCCGTTTCGAACACGACGCTCTTAACGGTTGCGTAAACCTGGAAGAAGTAAAGTTCCTCGATAAGAACACTTTCGAATACATCGGCGACTACGCTTTCTTCGGCACGAAGATAACGTCTTTCGAGGGCGGAACGTCGTTACGGGTAATAGGGCAGAACGCCTTTATGCGTTGCCGTTCCTTAAAGTGGATAGATCTTAGCGAAACCGCGATAGTGAACGAAACCACCCCCAGCGGCAACAATAACAGAAAAGGATATCTTACGCAGTTCAAGTACGAATACGAAGTGGAGAAAGGCACGGAAACCGATTACAGAAACGCTCTCGGCGACGGAGCTTTCCAAGGTTGCACTTCGCTCGAATGGGCATATCTGCCGAAGAAGTTGCAGCAGCTCGGCACAGCCACGTTTACGGCGTGCAAGCAATTGCGTACTCTTATTATAGAAAGCGTAATTAAGTCCACCGCAAACACTCAGCTCGATAACGAGGCTTTCTATTACAGATCGCTTCCGACGGCTGTCTTCGACGACCAAGCCGCCAACTTTATGACGATATACGTTCCCTCCTCGCAGGAGTCCGCACACAAGATAATTTTCGATAAGCCTAAATACGCCTTGATCGCCGCAGGTAACGTACCGTCGCATCCGTAATATATAGCTATATCGGATAAAAGTAAATAATTAAATAGAATAAAAAACCGCCGCGGGCACATAGGTCTGCGGCGGTTTTTTACGCCGTTATTCATATAGGTTACGGCGGCGGAAAAAACAAAGGAAAAAATTTTTTCAAAAAACCACGTAAAATCGCTTTACTTATTTAGCAGGGTAAAGTACAATGAAGATACTTTACTTAGTTAAAGCGGTAAAGTAAATTCAAACGAGAGGTGTCACGATGAAAAAGAACGTTATAAAAATCGCAGCAGTAGTTTGTTTGGTCGTTGCCGTGGCGGTAGCGGCGGTAGCTTGCGGAAGCAAGTCGAAATACTTGTTCGGCAAAGAAACGATATCTTTGTCGGCGCAGATAGATATATTGTCGTCGTTAAGCAACGGTTCGGCGGATATAGGAGTAATGGACAGCGTAATGGCAGGGTATTATATGAATAACGGCTCATATAAAGATTCGATGAAAGCTCTTCCGTTTAATCTGTCGGAAGAAGAATACGGCATCGGCGCGAAAAAAGGTAACGACGCGCTTATTTCCAAAATAAACGAAGGGCTTATTGCTTTGCAAAAGAACGGAGAGCTGAAAAAAATCGGCGATAAGTTCGGTCTTTACGGCGAAAATCTCGTTGGCAACGATACGACTAATCCCGTCGGCAACGCCACTGACTCGTCGTGGAACAAAGTAGTCGCTTCGGGAAAACTCAATATAGGCTATACCGTATTCGCCCCCATAGCGTACAAAGATACCGACGGTAATTTTACCGGGTTCGACATCGAGCTTGCAAAAAAGATAGCGGAATATCTTAACGCAACGTATAACGTAAATTTGAAATGCGAATTCATTGAAATAGATTGGAGTACGAAAGAAGCGTTACTCGAAAACGGAAGCATAGATTTGGTTTGGAACGGTATGACTATTACCAAAGAAAGAAAGGAGGGTATGAGCATGTCCATTCCGTATTTAGCGAATAAGCAAGCCATTATTATCCTTAAAAAGGACGAAAACAGTTACGACCTTACTTCGCTCGAAGCCTTCAAATCGTCGGCGAAGAATAAAATAATCGCGGTAGAAGAAGGTTCCGCCGCGGAAGAACTCATGATAGTAAAAAAATAAATCGGTCAAACTTAGCTTGGTTTTCTCCCGGAATTTATTTTCGGGAGAAAACCGCAAAAATTCGATATAACAAAGGATACAAATGAATTTCGGTCAGATATTAGCTCAATTAGCCGAAGGTTTCGGACTTACCATATTACTCTTTATTATTACGCTCGCGCTTGCGATACCGTTAGGACTGGTCGTAAGTTTTTGTTCGATGTCGGCGTTCAAACCTTTAAAATACCTTACGAAAGGGTTTATTTGGGTAATCCGCGGCACGCCGCTTATGTTGCAGATAATCGTAGTGTCGTTCGTGCCGAGCATCGTTTTCAATTTGCCGAACAAGTCGATTGCGGGTTTTTTCGGTACGAGCATGGCGAACGTGAATTTCCTGTTCTGCGTGATAGCGTTCGTCATTAACTACGCGGCGTACTTTGCCGAAATTTTCAGAGGCGGAATAGAGAGTATCAGCGTAGGGCAATACGAGGCGTCCGCCGTACTCGGTCTTAACAAAAGGCAAACCTATCGTTACGTTATATTGCCGCAGGTCGTTAAACGTACCGTCGCCCCCGTCGGGAACGAAGTCATCACCTTGGTTAAGGACACGTCGCTTGCAAGAGTAATCGGCGTGGTAGAGATAATTAAGTCGGCGCAGAATATCGTCAATCTGACGGTAAACATTATGCCCCTTTTCTACGCGGGAGCATTCTACCTTATCTTCAACGGCGTTCTTACGATAATTTTGGGCAGAATAGAAAAGAAACTCGATTATTACAAAATTTAAGGGTGGGGATATGGCTTTATTGGAAGTAAAAAATCTTAAAAAGAATTTCGGAACGACGGAAGTTCTGAAAGGAATAAGTTTTTCATTAAACGAAGGCGAAGTCCTTACGATAATAGGGAACAGCGGCAGCGGAAAAACGACGTTATTGCGGTGTCTCAACTCATTAGAAAGAGCCGATAGCGGCGAAATAATCGTGGACGGAAAGGTTTTGTTCGACGGAGGAACCGTCGCGAAAAAGCAAGAATCCGCCGACGAAAAATTGCGTTTCGGAATGGTTTTTCAGAACTTTAATTTGTTTCCGCATCTGAACATTTTGAGGAATATTACGTTGGCGAGCGAAATTAAGGCAAAAAAAACCCTCAAAATAGGTTATAATATAATAAACGGAGAAAAACTCGGAATAAAGGCTGCTCGGAAGAAGAAAAAAGAACTGAAACGAAACCTTTTCGGAGCGATAGAAACGCGTGCGTACGAACTTCTCGACAGGGTAGGATTAAAGGATAAGGCGAAAGCCTATCCGTGTCAACTGTCGGGCGGACAGCAACAGCGAGTGGCTATCGCGAGAGCGTTGGCTCTCGACCCCGAAATACTATGTTTCGACGAGCCGACGAGCGCGCTCGACCCCGAACTTACGGGAGAGGTTCTTAAAGTAATAAAAGGACTTAAAGGTTGCGACACCACTATGATAGTAGTGACGCACGAAATGAACTTCGCCCGCAACGCGTCCGATAAGATAATATTTATGTCCGACGGAGTAATCGAAGAAGAAGGTACTCCGGAAGAAGTGTTCGGGAACCCAAAAAGCGAAAAAACGAAAGCGTTTATTAAACAACAGGAATAAAACACAGGCATAACGGAGGAAAATATGGACGACAAAATTACTTACGATATGATAGAAGACTTAAAGAAAGCAATCGTGGCTATCGACGACGAAACCTTGTGCGAGGACTTTTTTAAGGACTTGTTCACCGTGACCGAAACGGAACAGTTCGCGCAGAGATTGAGAGCGGCGAAACTTCTCATAGAAGGCAATACGTATTCGCAGATAATATCGAAGACCGAAATATCGAGCGCGACTTTAAGCCGCGTCAACAACTGCGTCCGACACGGAAGCGGCGCGTACAAAAAGATTATCGAGAAGATAGAAGACAAATAAGAGGGCTCGATCGGAAAATGCGGAGTTTTCCGAAAGCGCAGTCGCAAAAAGTAAGTCAAAAAAAAGGAAAGGGAATAAAAAAGCCGCGCCGTAAAATATTACGACGCGGCTTTTTTCTTATTATAATTTGCCGAGCGTGCCGTAACCGCAAGTAATTAAAACCCGCTTGCGCAGGTGGGTTTTCTGCCGTGCTTTCTGCCTTCCCCTGACCATACCTTGCGGCGAGGGCGTGGCATCCGGTATAGGACTCCGAAATCCCTTATAATAATTTTGCGGTTCCAAATGTGCTTGCAGTATACGAGCACCTCAGGTACTTTCAGTATAACATAATATTGCGGTTTGTCAATACGTAAGTATTCGAGCGGAACGTTACGTCGGCGAAAGAAGGTCCGAGAGTAAGGGAAAGTTTTCTTTTGCCGATAAGGAAAAGGAAGTTTCGCAAAAATAACCGGAGGGACGGAAAAGACTTATTCCGCAAAAAACAGGCGCGGTTCGTTTGTCGAAAAAGTAAATTTAGGGCGGTTCGGAGAAAAGTTGCCGTATTGACAAACGGCGTATTTTATGGTATACTGCAATTTATTAAAAAATCTATATAATTTTTATACTTGAATATCATTTGGAGGTTACGAAATGAGTACATTCCTTAAACGCAACGCGGTACTTATCGCAGTCATTGCAATAATATCCGTTATGTGCGTATCTTTGGTTTGCCTTACCGTATCTCAAAACGCAAAAGCAGAAGCCGCTTCCGACTTCACGGAATCGGGAGATAATATCTCTATCGGACATATCACCGATACTCACTACTACGCTTTGCGTCTTTGTTATACCGACGGTCCCGCCATCGAAACGAACGATGTCGATTATTTTTACAACTGGGTAATGGACAAATCGACAAAACTGTGGCTCGAAGCCGCTACGTCTTTCGAGAGCAGTATGAAAACCCTCGCCGCGGAAATGCCCGATTACGTCGTTCTTTCCGGCGACTGCGCGCAGGACGGAGAACTTCTCGGTCACATAGACGTGGCGAACAAGCTCCGCAAGTTGCAGAATAAAGTGAGAGAAGTAAAACCCGGATTCCAAGTGTTCGTCGTTATGGGTAACCACGACATGTACAACCCGGAAACCTATCGTTTCGACAAAACCGGTATGAGAGAAACTTTCTATTACACCACTCGTCTGGAAGTAGCCAAGATTTACGCAGGTTTAGGTTATCCCAACATGACCGAAGACGAAGCCGCGGAATTTTACGCTCCGCTCAAAGCCATCGACGGCGGCAAACTTATGCCCGCGGAATACGACTACGTAAGAAGCAATCTTTCTTCCGATTTCGATTACGTCTGGGAATTCGTTAAGGACGAAGCCGACGGCAAGGCGAAAGTGTTCTCCTTTACCGACGCTTCCGACGCAAAACACGACGAAGTCACGGTAGCGAAACTTATCGCCAGCGACTCCCTGAACCTTATCGACAATTCCGATATGTTCGCCTCCAACGGTCTCTGCTACACCTACGAAAAGTTCGGTTACGGCAAGGATTTCGAAATAGGAGCTTTGACGGGTATTCAGGCTCGCAAGGACGGCAAGTTTACCTTTATTACCGGCGACGTGATTATGAGTAACGCAGACGAAGGTCACGTTCTCGGAGGTCAGTTGCAGCAGCACACGCAGGACTGGATGACCGCGAATAAGGACTTCGCAAAGCGTACTGACGATACCACGATGGCAATGACAGCTCACCACTCCATAGTGGAACACTGGGGAATGGAAGAAGAAGTCACTACCGGATTTATCGTTTATAATCCGATAGAAACCGCCGACTTTATCGCAAATTACGGCGTAAGATACGCTTATACCGGACACCAACACGCCAACGATAAGGCAAGCTATATTTCCAACGAAGGCAATCAGATTATAGATATGGAAGGCTCCGCAAACGTAAGCGCGGGCAGTCAATGTAAAATAACCACTATAAAACGCGGAACGTTCAACGGAAAGTTCGCCGAACAGACCTATCTCAGCGCATACCCCAACAAAGTCGTCGACGCGACCGAAGTGTACGACAAAGTATTTGCCGGCGATAAATACGGTTACGTAAAAAGAAATAAAGTCGGCGATTTTATCGACGGTAGCAACAAGACCATCAATAATTATTCCCGTTACGCTCAGCGTAGAGTTTACGACAACATAGTGGTAAATTATATCGATAAATTCCTTAAAAAGGACATCACCGCAAAACTCGGCGATATGATAAAAGGACTGGCTCCTATCAAAATAGGCATCACTATAAATCTCGGCGATTACGCGGGAGACGTGGTACAACTCGCCGACAACCTTATCTCCGAAATCAATACCAAAGTATTAAAAGATTATACCTACGGCGGAACGAACGAAAAATACAAAGCTGCGGATATGAAAGTATTCGGATTCCTTGAAGAACTCGTTTACAGAGTGTTGGATTACGACCTTTCGGGCGAAGGCGATAAAGTATTCGATATATTTATGGATTGCTATATGCGTCACTGCACCGGCGAAGACTGGGACAGCTACGACGCTATGGTTGCGGAAAAGCCTTCTTACGCCAAAGCGTTCAATAACCTTATCTCGGGCAAGTTCGTAAACGACCTCTTTAATATCCTTCTCGAC
>CACXFJ010000088.1 GCA_902766965.1 uncultured Eubacteriales bacterium
GAGCTTTATCAACTATAGTCTTCGTTTCGACAACTTTTTCCGGTTGTTTCGGTTCGACTTCGGCTACGGGTACTTTTGCCGCTTCCTCCGCTTTCGCTACCTTTTCTCTTTCTAACTTTGCTTCTTCTTCCGCTCTTGCGGCGGCGGTTCTCAAAACTTCGAATTCGTTACGCTTGTTCGATATCGCCTGACGAATACGTTCAACGGAACCTACTAATTGTTGAACTTTTTCACCGAGCGACTTGACTCCGCTTTCGCTTTCGGATATTTTTTTGGCAATGTTAAGCACATCACGCGAGTTCGTCTTATTTTCACTCATATCCTGCTCTCCTTTATTTCCGATTTTACCGCGTCGGCAAGATGCCTATCGGTAATACCGAGCGCTTTGCAGTTCTTTCCCGACAGAATTTCGTCGAGATTGACTTCATAACGCTCTATCATATTCTTGTCTGCGTACGCAACGAGACTTTTACGGCTGTTTTCTCCGAGCGACTCGGAATATAAAATAACTTCCGGCTTGCGTTTTGCCGCAATCAGATTATCGACGCCGTAAATAACGTTGCGAGATTTAACGGCAAACCCTACGAAGGTAAAAAGCCTATTTTGCGGCATATTCCTCCGCCAAAGCGTCGTAAACCGACTGTTCTACGTTGGTTTTGAACGCTTTGTTAAGTAATCTCTTTTTCAAGCACTTTTCCACGCAGTCTTTATCGGCGCAAATATACGCCCCTCTGCCGTTAAGTTTTCCTGTATAGTCCAACTTATATTCGCCTTCGGGGGTGCGTACGATACGCATAAGAGATTTTTTATCTCTCATTTCCTTGCAGACTACGCACATTCTTTGCGGAACCTTTTTTACGGTTACGCTTGAATTATTCTTCGTCATTAGCTCCCTCTTCGAACTGGTCGGCAACCTGACTGAAAGGCTTAATGTCTAATTTAAGTCCGACCAAACGAGCCGCAAGACGCGCGTTCATACCGCCTTTGCCGATAGCAAGGCTCAATTTGTCGTCGGGTACGATTACCTGCGCTCTGCCCGCTTCTTCGTCTATTTTCAACGCGATGATGTTTTTAAGAGGATTAAGACAACGAACGATATATTCTCTTACGTTGGCGGTATATAAAATAACGTCTATTTTTTCACCGTTAAGTTCTCTTACCACGTTGTTTACTCTTTCGCCCTTAGGCCCGATGCAAGCGGCAAGCGCGTCGAGATTGACGTCGTCGCTGTATACTGCCATTTTGGTACGGTTGCCCGCTTCGCGGACTATATTTTTTACTCTTACGAGACCGCTGCGAAGTTCGGGAACTTCCATTTCGAAAAGTTTTTTAACGAATCCTGCGCAACTTCTGGATACTACTACCTGCGTGCCTTTACCGGTATCGCGCACCTTTTTGACGTAGACTTTGATTTTGTCTCCGATTTCGTACTTTTCGCCGTAAACCTGATCGCTGAGGTTCATTACGCCTTCCATTTGCGAATTTGTGATTTCGACGTAAACAATATTATTTTCTATCCTTCTTACGATAGCCTGAACGAGTTCGCCTTCTTTGTCGTTCATTTCTGCGGCGACCTGTTCGCGGATAGCCTCGTTTATTCTCTGCATAATAACCTGCTTGGCTGTCTGTGCGGCGATTCTTGAAAGTTCTTTCGGGGTGATGTCTTCGCCGATTACGTCGCCGACTTTAGCGTCTTCTTTAATGTCGCGGGCTTCTTCCAAAGAAAGTTGACTGTCTTCCTGCGGTTCGCCTTCGACTACGGTCTGATACGCGTAAAACTCTATTCTGCCCGTTTCCGGGTTAAGTTTTGCGGTGACGGTACGGCTTTCGCCCATTTCCTTTTTGTAAGCGGAAGCAAGTCCCGCTTCGATAGACGCTATGAGCATCTCTTTGTCGAGTTTTCTTTCCCTTTCAAGCTGATCGAGAGCAAGGAAAAATTCTTTGTTTATCATTTTTAGTAGGTTCCTCCTATATAATTTTAGAATTTAATATAAGGTCTTACGACGTCGAAATTACTTCTTTCGAAAGATACTTCTTTGTCTTTGACTTTAAGCGTAACTGCGTTTTCGTCGTAGGAAACGAGAATTCCGTTGACTTTTTTCTTTTTGCCGAGCGGTTTTTTGAAAATAATCTCTATCTCGGTGTCCAGACTTCTGCGATAATCGTCGTCGCTCACGACCGGTCTGTCAAGCCCCGGGCTCGATATGTTGAGATTATAGGCTTCGCCGTCGGTTATATCGTTCTCGTCGAGAACGGTTTCCAGCGCGTCGTTCACTTTTTCGCAGTCTTCGAGAGTAATTCCGCCTTTTTTGAAAATAAACACGGTAAGATTATTTTCGCCGTACATTACGCCGTATTTTATTTCCACCACTTCGTAACCGATACTTTCCGCGACGGGAACGATTACTTCTTCCGCTCTTTTTATTACGGTTTGTTTATCTGCCATTTTGCGAAAACCTCCCTTAAACGACTGAGAGTGACCCGTCAAGGTCACTCTCAAGATGTTAATCTATTAAGTATTTATATATTAACATATATAATTTATTTAATCAAGCGTTTTTATAATTTTCCGTTTACGCTTTTTGTCGACGAACGGGAACTCTTATCGTTGCCCTTGTCTGTTCATAAGCTCTACAAATACTTGAGCGGTAGCTACGGCGTCGTTCAAAGCTCTGTGCGCTCCCACCAAAGAAACGTCGAGAGCTTTACATATCGTACCCAACTTGTGATTTTTAAGTTTTGGCATAATCTGTCGTGACAGTACGAGAGTGTCTATATATGCGTTATCGAAGTCGTACAGGTTCTTTTTACCCGCGATTGAAATGAAACTTATGTCGAACGGGGCGTTATGGGCGACGAGAATGGTTCCTCGCGTAAACTTATAAAAATCACCTATTACGTCGCCTATTTTATAACAATTCGCTACCATTTCGTCGGTAATATTGTTGACTGCCGTTGCTTCTTCAGGTATATGTCTGCCGGGGTTAATAAGACAAGAAAACTGTTCTTTTATTTCGCCGTCGACAAGTTTTACCGCGGATATTTCTATAATATCGTCCTTGTTTGCGTCGGTTCCCGTGGTTTCCGTATCGAAAACGACAAAAACGTTTTTCGCAAGTTCCGGGTTCATCGCCGTTGCGAAAAGGTTTTCTTGTCTTTGCGATTCGATAGGCTCGGGAAAAATTTTAACGTAGTTTTCCGGCTCCGGAAGAAAATCTTTTTTAAGATTTATACTGCCGTAATCTATAGTACAGGAGGCCACGCTCTTCGGCATAAAAACATTTACTTTGTCGAAATTGTCGTACTTTATTTGCCCTTGCATTACGAGTACCGCGCCGTCGACGAAAACTTTATCCCAGTTTACCGTCTTTCTGAATTTAACTTTCGGGTCTGTTTTTGCCTTTTCGGCAAGTTCTTTCTCCCTCTCGGCTATCGCTTCGTCGCACGGAGTAATCTCCGTCGGAGCGGGTTTTGCGAAATATTTGACTTTTATGTTGCCGGTTGAATCGTTAAGATTGAACGTATAGAGATTTTTCGCTATCTTTTCTATGTATCTGACTCTAATATTCGATATAGTGCCGCACAAAACCACTTGCGCGACTTCTTTATCCGCGACGTCGGAGATATAACGGGGTTCGGACGGCATAGAGCCGTAGAAATATTCGTTTATATTTACTTTTATAGTCCCTATCGTAGTCATTTTTACCTGCGGACGGCGGTTAATTATTACGTCCTCTTTATTAGGCACGGCAATAAATTCCACTTCGGCGTCTTCCATTATCCACCCTTGCAGATATTCTTCCATCTCCTTTTTCATATTCGAGTTTACAGCGTATTCGTAAAGATATTTTTCCAACGTAATCTGTATAAAGACGACGTCCGCGCCGCTTTCTACGGCAACTTCGGAAGTCGAAAAACCTGAATAAACCGTCGGTTTTTCCTTATAAACGAACTCCATAATGTGTTTTATTATTGCCGTTTCTTCATTGTTCGCTTTAACGTATTTTACGTTTAACGTGAACGATTCGGGAATAATCTCTTTCGAAGCGGCGTATACTTTGTTTTTTAATTCGTCGTTAAGTATATCGTCGTACGCATTGTGGTCGACGAGCAGTTCCAGTTTGAACAAACTCCCCACAAGCTCTGCCGAGCGGAATTTGAAAATTCTTTCTTCGGGGCGTAATCTATTATCCAGTTCTTCCATGAACGGAGATTTAATCATTAAGGTATTCCTCCGTAAGTTTAAGTATTTCGCGAGTGATTTCGTCGTTATTTACGGTTTTCAAAACCTCGCCGTTTTTGAAAATAATTGATTTATCTTTGCCTCCGGCTACGCCGAAATCGGCGTTTTTACCTTCGCCTATTCCGTTCACTACGCAGCCCATTACGGCAATCTTTAATTGTTTTTTTACGTTTTCGGTCTCTTTCTGTATTATGTTTGCAAGTTCTTCGACGTTGATTTCGGTCCTTGCGCAAGTAGGACAGGATATTACTTCGACGAAATTTTTATCGATTCCCGCCGCCCGTAAAACGTTCTTTGCGGCGTAAATTTCTTTTACCGGATTGCCGGTAAGACTTACCCTTACCGTGTCGCCTATTCCGTCTAAAAGTAAACTCCCTATCGCAATAGCCGATTTTAAGTAGCCGAACTTTTCCGTACCTGCTTCGGTAAGTCCGATATGTAACGGATAATCGGTGATTTCGTTGAGTTTTCTGTACGCTTTGACCGTTTCCGCGACGTCGCTCGTCTTTACGGCAAGGACTAATTTATCCCACCCTAAATCTTCTATACTTTTAGCCGAATCCAACGCTAAATATGCGAGTTCTTCGGGGGTTACGTTTCTTTTTACCGAGCCTTTGTTTACGCCGACTCTTATCGGAACGTCGTATTCCTTGCACTTTTCGACGATTTTTCGCAGACCTTCGTTAGATATATTTGAGGGATTGACGCGAATTTTCGATATTCCGTTTTCTATCGCTATAAGTGCGGGTTCGTACGAAAAATGTATATCGCCTATGAGCGGAACGGAATTTTTCGACAGTAATTTTATCGCCTTAGCCGATTCTATATCGGGTATGGACACTCTGACGAAATCCGCGCCCGCCGAAATAAGTTCTTTAATTTGTCGGTCGGTGCTTTCCGTATCGTAAGTTTTCGTATTCGTCATAGACTGCACGGTAATTTTTCCGTCGCCTATGATTTTATCTTTAATTCGTATTAACTTCTTCATTTTACCTCAATAATTGTATCACGTCCGCAAGAATAGCGAAAGAAAACAAAACTATTATCCCTACCGTGTGAATAACGTTTTCCACTTTTCTGTTGACGGGTTTTCCCCTAATCCATTCTATCGTGGTAAACACGATTTTCGAGCCGTCCAACGCCGGCAACGGCATAAGGTTCATAACGGCAAGATTGGCGGAAATAAGACAAATAACGTACGCCAACGCGCCGAAACCCGTCTTTGCCGAAGCGGCTATCGTAGAAATTATCGTAATCGGACCGCCCGCCGAGTCTGAAAATTTAAGTCCGCCCGTAATTAACTGTCCGAACAGCCAAAAAATCTTATACACCATATAAAACCCGTACGAGAACGAACGAGCAAATGCGGTAAAAAAGTTAAGTTTTACGTACTTTATCGACGAAGTAAACCCGAAAGCCTTATGCGTCTTATATTCGCCGTTCTCATCGACAAGTCTGTTGCCGTCCTTGTCGAGCAGATATATATCGCTGCGTCTTACGGTGACTTTTTGCTTTTTTCCGTCGCGAAGTATAGTAAATACTCCCTCTTCATCGCTTCCTATCCGAGAAAACGCCTTATTGAGGTCGTCCTGCATAAGGATATTTACGGCTTTGCCGTTGACGTCGAGAATTACGTCGCCGGGCATTAAAAGTTCGTTCTGCGCGATATACGACTCTTCGCTCAAAGCTTCGACCGTAGGCAAAAGCTGTCCGTAAAACGTGAATATCAACGTAATGAGAACGAACGCCGAAATAAGGTTAAACGTTGCGCCGGCAGCGAGTACGATTAACCTTTTCCACGGTTTTTGAGCGTTAAACGCGCCGCTTTCTTCGGTTTCTTTTTTGTCCTCAACGTCGTCTTCGCCGTAAAATTGACAAAAACCGCCGAGCGGAAATGGTCTTATAGAGAATATTTCGCCGTTTTTCTTGTTGGTTATCCTAAGGATACGCGGTCCGAAACCTATTGCGAATTCGACGATTTTGAACCCTAAAATTTTACCTGCGATATAATGACCGAATTCATGCACGACCACCATAAACATAAGACAACACAGCGCGAGCAGGATATATCCTATCGTACTCATCACCTCACTGAACGTAGCCGCCGCCAAAAATATCATCGTTTACCTCCGAACCGCATACTTAAAGTATATTCCCGCGATTCTTTATCAATTCTGAAAACGTCGTCGATATTATTAAAATTGCCGACGGAAGAGAATTTATTCAGAGTTTTTTCTATCCCTTCGGGTATATCGTAAAAGCCTATCTCGCCTTTAAGGTATCTGTTTACCAAAATTTCGTCCGCGGCGTTCATAACGCAACCCGCTATATCGCCGAGATTAACTACCTTTTTCGCTATCGCAAGGCAAGGGAAACGGTCTTCGTCCAATTCGAAAAAGTTAAAACTTTTGCCTACCAAACTCGTGTTTTTGTTGAAAAAACCGCCGTTCGGATAATGCAAAGCGTAAGATATGGGATAGAACATGCTCGGCTCGGATATATTCGCGTTATACGTTCCGTCGGTAAATTCAACCAACGCGTGAACGTAGCTTTCGCGATGACCGAGAACTTTCGGGATACGGTTAAAAAGATGTTTCGCTTCGATTATTTCCATACCTTTGTTCATCAGCGTGGCGCAGTCTATCGTCACCTTTTTGCCCATAATCCAATTAGGATGCTTCAATGCGTCGGAAGCCGGGCAAGCGGCTAATTCTTCTTTCGTCTTATCACGGAAGGCTCCGCCCGATGCCGTAATGTAAATATCTTTAACGTTATTTTTGCCTTGAATAAGCTGCCATACGGCGGAATGTTCGCTGTCGAGCGGATAAATAGTCCCGTCGTATTTTTTTACGCACTCGTTAATTATTCCGCCCGCGCACACGAAACTTTCTTTATTCGCCGTGGCTAAAATTTTACCCGACTTAATCACGGTAAGCGACGGCAAAAGCCCGGCAAGACCTACTATGCCGTTTATTACGAGGTCGCAATTATCGTACAAAGTTTCGTCGGCAAGAACGTTTACGTCGGAAAGAGCGTATTCTTTGCCGTCTTTATAAAGGTATTTTTCGCTTAAACAAATTGCAATTTCTGGCGAAAACTCTTTAATTAAGGCTTTTAACCCTATCAAATCGGAATAGTTAGCCAAAAGCGAGACGGAAAAATTTTTGTCGCTTCTTATTACGTCGAGCGTATTCTTCCCTATCGAACCCGTACATCCGAGCAGACCTATTTTTTTCATTACAGCGCGCCTTTTATGATTTCGTACAGTTCCATAATGAGCGCCATACATACGGTGGTAAACAAAATTGAGTCGATTCTGTCGAGGACTCCGCCGTGAGAACCGAGAATTTTGCCGTAATCTTTAATGCCCACGCAACGTTTTACTCTGCTCGCCGCAAGGTCGCCTATCTCCGAGAAGAACGCCAATACGAAACCTATCAGCATATACCATAGATACGGATAATTCGATATAGCCGAGAAGGTGAAACTTATAAAGGTCGGGAACTTGCCGAGTTCGAATATAAGGTAAATAATCGCTCCTCCCAAAGCTCCGCCGAAAAGTCCGCCTATGCACCCTGCGTAAGTTTTTTTCGGACTGATTTTCGGAAAAATCTTCTTTTTACCGAACAAAATTCCCACCCAATACGCCATTGCGTCGCTTATCGTGGATATGCCGAGAGCGAGCAGAACGGGAATCATTCCGTACGCGCGGAACATTACGAAAATAAGTCCGAGCATACCCATAGGATAGATTAAAGCAAAAGTGTTGACGGCGAAGTCGTTAAACGTTCTCTTTTCGTCGAAAATGTAAACTATAAACGCGACGACGAAAGATATAATAAGGGCGAATAAAACGCCTTTATATCCGAAGAAGTAAGACAAAACGTAAGTGAGAATTACCATAATAATCAAGGAAATTCCGCTTATTTTGTATCCCGTCGTACCGTCGGGGCGAACGTTGTCGGAGCGTTTTACCGCGCCGTATATTTCGTAACTCGCTATCGCGCCGAACGCGAAAACCAACGCGTCGAACACAAACTTCGTGTATTCGTGCAAGCCGGAAATCCATATAATAAGGAACAATAGTCCCGCCATAATTATACCGGTAACCGTTCTTTTAACCATTCAAACCTCCAAAATTACGCTTAATAGTCAAAAATTCTTTAATAACGTTTTCCAAATCGCTCTTTTCGTAATCGGGCCAAAACTTATCGGTGAAAAACAATTCGGAATAGACAGACTGCAACGGCAAAAAATTACTTAATCTCTTATATCCGCCGTAGCGGTAAATAATATCGGGCAGCGGCAGTCCCGCCGTATACAAATTAGCGTACAATTCTTCTTTCGTTATCGGCGTAGAGTCGTTAAACAAAACCCTTTCGGAAAAAATTTTGTTGACTGCGTGTAAGACTTCTTCGTCGCCGCCGTACCCTATCGCGAATACTATCGTCTTTGAATTATTGTTTATAGTCATTGCGTTAAGGTCGCTCATAGCGAGCGTAAGATAAGAGGGAAGACGGGATATATCGCCGATAAAGCGTATTTTTAACGAATATTTTTCCGCCAAAGGAGCGACTTTGTTAGATAAAAAGTAAGCAATAACCCCAAGGATATTGCTTACCTCTTCATCGTTTCTTTTATCGTTTTCCGTGCTGAACGCATAGAAAGTCGCGCAGTCTATTTCTTCTATATCGGCTACGTCCTCTATCGCCCGACAAAGAGCTTTCGCTCCCGCCTCGTGTCCGACTTTACGGGGATAGCCGCTGCGTTGAGCCCAACGACCGTTCCCGTCCATAATTATTCCGACGTGCATTAAACTTTAAGTACTTCCGCTTCCTTCGCCTGCGCGAGTTTGTCGATTTCTTCTATACGAGCGTTAATCTTCTTATCGACGTCCGCTTCGTAATTCTTCTGCATATCTTCGGTGATTACCTTGCTCTTTTCGAGATTTTTGATTTCCGTCATAGCGTCGCGGCGGATATTGCGTACGGCGACTTTGGCTTTTTCGGCGCAGGCTTTGATGTCTTTCGCGAGAGCGCGGCGGCGTTCTTCCGTCGGTTCGGGAAAAATAAGTCTTATATTTTTACCGTCGTTGTTCGGGGTGATACCGATATTCGCGTCGATAATCGCCTTTTCGACTTTTTTAAGTATGCTTGCGTCCCAAACGGTAATCATAATCATACGCGCTTCGGGAACGGTCACGTTAGCTACCTGATTAAGGGGCGTGTCCACGCCGTAATATTCCACGGTCACGTTGTCGAGAATGTGAACGTTGGCTCTGCCGGCGCGCATATTGTTAAATTCGTAATTGAGCTGATGAATGGATTTTTGAGTTCTTTCGTCGAGATCTTCAAATACCAATTCCACTTCCATAATAT
Organism: uncultured Eubacteriales bacterium; assembly: GCA_902766965.1. Classification (GTDB taxonomy): domain Bacteria; phylum Bacillota; class Clostridia; order Christensenellales; family DTU072; genus CAG-1782. The sequence continues at coordinate 9,622 of CACXFJ010000088.1, forward strand.
CGTATGCCATATATTACCTCTTAATTATTTTATTATAAATAATATACCATATAAATAATCATATTTCAACCATAAATTTACATTTGGAATATCGTAGAAAATATCAATATCGACGAAATTTATATCATCGGTTAATAACTTCGGTAAAATTCGCTTAAAAAACTGCGGCGGTTAAAAAATCGTTGTTTCTTAACCGCCGCTCACGCCATTAAAAATAAGTAACGCTCGTCACTCCGAACGGCTTATCTTATATTGATTTTCAGAGAAGTCTCAATCAACTTAGTGGGTACGATAAACCAAGTCGCTTTTCCGTGAGAAGTGGGCGTGCCTTGCGATTCTTCGCTTTCGCTCCCGTTCCACCGCATTCCGTACACTTCGCTATCGTTGAACGACAACAAAGCAATCGAAAAATCTCCGTCATTATACAGAACTCTTAATACTCTTGTTTGTGCGTATTCTACACTCTTCGGATCAATCATGTTTTTTTATTCTCCTTTATTTTAATTTATTTTTTTCTTTTTTAATAAGCGTCGGCAAACTGACTTCGTCTTTATTCTCCCATACCGCTTCTTCGCTTCCTTCATTCAACGTATCCGCTAAGGTATAGAAATCGCTTACGTCGGTATGTTTCACCGTTCCCGTGTTTGTCGGTATTCCTAAGTTTTCGTCATATCCTACCGCAAACTCGGCTTCACTTTCTTCGTTGACAAGCCAGTGTACGTTCGTAATAGAAGTGCTTCCGGCTTGTCCTACTATCGCCCCAATTTTGTTATTGCCTTTTATAACCGACAGCGAAAAACTATTTTTAATTTGAGCTTCGTTATCACAGTAACCTACTAATCCGCCGGCATAGGAATTACTGCCACTATTAGCGGTGGCGATAACGTTCCCGGTTGCGTAACAATAGGTTATAGTACTCACGCTCCAACTATCCCAATGACCTATTAATCCGCCAACAGCGTATCCACCGTTAACGTTCCCGGTTGCGTAGCTATTATCTATAAACACACTGCGAACATCTACATTACCAATCAATCCACCTGCACTACTGCTGTTGCTTGTAACGTTACATGTCGTGTGACAATCGGTTATTCTTATTCTTCCATTATTAGATACATACCCAATCAATCCACCTGCACTATTGTTGGTGCTAGTAATATTGCCTGTTGCATAACAATTGATTATAGTAATATATGTATCTAGAAGATTTGCAAATCCAACCAATCCACCGGCATAAGACGTACTGGTAACATTCCCGGTTACGTAACATTCGGTTATTGTCACACTAGAACGAAAATAACCAATCAATCCGCCGGCATAGGAATAACTGCTACCGGTCGCGTTAACGTTCCCGGTTGCGTGACATTCGATCATTGTCACATCGTTACCAGAATAACCAATCAATCCGCCGACGTAACTTTGTAACGAATCCGATGACGAAGATACGTTAATTATCGATGACGAACTTGCATTCGCAACGCTATTTCCTTCGAAAAATCCCGTCAGACCGCCTATATACGTTTCATTACTTGTATTTTCAACCGTGATTGTGCCGGAAGAAATATTGTTATCCACGCACCCTGCCGATCTTCCGGCAATTCCGCCGACATAGACTTTATAATCGTTCGACTTTATATAGGATATATTAACGGAAACTTCGCAATTCGTTATCGAGCCTAAATTGTAGCCGCATAATCCGCCGATATAATTTGTTCCCGATACGTTCATATTGCTTAATTTCAAGTTCTTGACGATTCCGTCGGAACCTATGTAAGCAAATAACCCGGTGAAAAACGTTTCTTCGTTTATCATCGTAATATTAGAAATAGTTTTTCCGTTGCCGTCGAAGATACCGTTAAATTGATTTACGTCGTCAAACAACGGCTTAAAATTAGACGTTCCCGTTTCCGCTATCGGCAATTCGATATCGTTAAGTAAAATAAATGCCGAAGTATTAAATTTCTCAATATTTTTCAGTTGTTCGATGGTCGTTATTTTATACGGATTACCGACAATTCCCGCTCCACCGCTGAAATCTTCAGTGTTCTCAGGCAATTTTTCTATGAAACGTGCCGTAACGCTCATATCCGCTTGCACGCTTAAGTCTTGTCTTGTCGCGGTAGTGACGCCGTCGCTCCAGCCGGCAAATTCGTATCCGTCATCGGGCACAGCCGTTACGCTTTGTCCGTTTTCTCCTTGCCTTACAGTTTGCGTTACTTCGCCATCTATTCTTCCGTGTAAATTTGTCGTATATGTCAACGTGTATTTAGGCAAAATCTTTTTGAATATTGCTGTAACAGTAAATTCTTCGCATATATTTGTGTCCTGTCTTGTGGCTGTGGTAACGCCGTCGCTCCAACAGTCAAATTCGTATCCGTCGTCGGGTACTGCCGTTACGCTTTGCGCATTTTCCCACTTTTTCACGGTTTGCGTAGTTTCTCCGTCTATTCTTCCGTTCTTACCGGCTGTATAAGTTATTGTATATTCCGCTAATTTCATTCTGAATTTTGCATAAACAATAAACTCTTCGGTAATATTTTTGTCGTGTCTTGTCGCTGTGGTAACACCGTCGCTCCAACAGTCGAATTCGTACATGTTTTCAGGCCAGCTTGCGGGTACCGCAGTTACGGGAGTAGCGTCTTGACCCGGAATTACGTATTGATAGTTATCTCCTTGTATTTTGCCGTAGTCATAAGGAATATTCTCATCTCTTGCATAACGGATTTCTAATTTAGGGGCATACTCTGCATCCACCTTTATATTAGATTTGACGTTTTTCTCCTGTCTTGTAAGAGTGGTTACACCATCGTTCCACCCGACAAAGTAATGTTGTGTATATTCAGATTCGGCGGTAACGGGGGCACCGTCTTCGCCGTCGATTACATATTGTTTTTCTATCAGGTGATCGTCTATACCGTAATACTCTACCGTCCACACTCTTTTGATTATTGCCGTAATTTCCATATCTTTCGTTACGTTTGAGTCCGAACGTTGCGCGGAAGTGACTCCGTCACTCCACCCGACAAAAGTATAGCCGTAATTATCGTTGATACCATACGGATATTTACATTCCACAGTCACGCTTTCGGTAGAACCGCCGCTCAGCACGTATTGCGTTGTTTTTCCGACAATTTCGCCGAATTCGTCATTTACTATGTATTTTACGGTATAAACGGGTGTTTCTTGAACAAATACGGCTTTGACGCTTAAATTCTCGGTCAAATTAGTATCCGTTCTGGTAGGAGTAGTCAC
>CACXFJ010000089.1 GCA_902766965.1 uncultured Eubacteriales bacterium
AGTATTGCTTATTATGAATCCGTTGCAAAATCGTCGGAGAGTGGCGGACGACAGAGCCGAAAAGGAAGCGGTAAAAAGAATAAAACAATGGTAAGAGCGAGAAGAGTTTTTATTATCTTAACGATTTTTATCGCGACGCTTATATTAGCCGTAAGCGTGGGTGCGGTAGCTTACGCCGACGCGACGGAAGCCGACTTCGAGCTGTCGGATTTCGAGCAGGTAGGCGGCGACCGGTACTGTAACGGAACCGACGGCAACGAGGCTACGTTCCGCGTTAAAATCAACGAGGCTGCTTACGAAAAGATAATAAAGGTAAGGTACGACGTAATTAAAATGACGAGTTTAGTCGATAAAGTTACCGTAGACGATGAAAATAACGTCACGTTATCGTCGGGACAGGTAAAAATTAGCGAAAACAACGTCATCGAAAAGAGCGAAATAACGAAACTGCCGAACAGTTCCAAATTCGCCTTTACCGTAAAGGCGAAACAAAACTGCGCTTTCGTGTTCTCGGTGTATTATTACGATTCCGAAGGAAAGGAGAGCGTTTGTTACGGTTCCCGATACGGAGAGAACGGAGCGGGCAGGAACAATATCCTTTATTGTTTCAAGATAGACGACAGCAATCCGAGCGCGTATTACGACGACGTGACTTTCGACAGCGGATACTGGGTGTTCGACGTTCTCGTTAAAGGCAACCTTAATTCGGACACGGCTTCCGCCGATTCCGGCATAAAGAGTTTTGCCGTGGTAAAACGCACTTCTACGGGCGAAAAGGTAATAGACCGCGTGGAAAATATCGGTAGCACGCAATATCGGTATAAACTGAAAATAACGAAAGAAAAGGCTCGCTATTATCTCGATATAGTGGACTACGCCGGGAACGGGACCACGTCGAAAATCGTAGAATTCAACGATACGAGCTATGACGCCGGGTTCGAAACAGCCGTAAACAACAAACTTACCAAACTTAAATCGGACGAAAAGTATTCGGTTGCTTTCGTGGAAAAGTTCAGTAAAAGTTACGACGAATACTATTTTTGTATTCAGAGTTCCGACGCAACCGAGGCGGAAATAAAGGCTAAAATGGCGGTTTGTTACGACTATATGGCAAAAATCGCCAATTACGACAAGATGCGTGAAAACGGGCTTTCCGACGTGACGGTCAAAAATTACAACACGGAGTATTTCGGCGGAGATATAGAACTTATTAACAGTTCGTCTTTCCCAGTAAAATACGGCGACAACGCGGTGACGACGATAAGCGTGGCTATGTTCGACGCCAAGGCTATCGATAAGACCGCCGAGAAAAACGCTCTCGGAATAAAGAACGCGAAAACCGTTTACGCTACGACGATAAATACCGAAATCGACGGAAAAACGGTGGTAAACAGATGCGAAACCGCCGCCGAAATTAAAATCCCGACCGAACTGAAAAAAGGCGACGCCTATATAGTGATGACGGTGGAAGGCGAGAAGAAAGAGTATATAGTCTGCGATTTCGTGGCGGGCAACGGCTACACGGTAGTTTATCTTCCGTATTCGAGCGGCGTACTCAATATATTCATGGGAGTCAAGAGCGATTTATTGTGGCTGTGGAGCCTTACGGCAATACCGGTTATAGCCGCGGCGGCGGTTATTCCGATTATTATAAAGAAAAGAAAAAACGTTAAAAGCGTTAAAAAGGAGAAATAAAAATGGGAAAAAGTAAAAAAGGGATGTTAAATAACCTTGTTATCAACCGTTATACTTTATGGACTATCCCCAACATTTTAGTGTTTTTGCGCATACTTTGCGTACCCGTTTACATGACTTTGCTTATATTAGGCAGTCGCGCGGGCGAAGGCAACAATTACGCCGAATGGTGGGTTTTTCTTGCCCTCGGAATAATGGTTTTTGCGGCGTTGACCGACGTTTTCGACGGAAAAATCGCCCGTAAATACAAAGCCGGCACGAAGATAGGAAAATACACCGTCAAGCACGACCAAGGGACGTACGTCGGACAGTGTATAGACCCCATCGCCGACAAATGTATGCACATAGGCGCTATCGTGGCTTTGGCTATCAGCGGATATTTGCACTGGGCGTTTATTATTTTTATCGTCTTCCGCGAACTCTGTATGATAGTAATAGGTTCGTTTATCGTAAACGATATAGACATAAAAGCCAATATGCTCGGCAAAGTGGCGAGCGCTATAATAAGCAGCGGAATAATATTATGTTTTTTCCACAAGTATATTTGCCAATATCTCTGGGGCGTGTTCAGCCTCGACTGGATAGTGGTTACGATAGGACTTATCCTTAACTGGGCTGCCGCGGTAAACTACGCCGTGGACGCGTCCAAACAGTATAAAGCCAATAAATTAAAAACCGCAAACGACGAAAACGGAACCGAAGAAACCGTCGTAGAAGAAAGCGAACAGAAAGAAAACGCAACCGAAGAAAGCGTGACCGAAAAAAGGGAAAACGCGGAAATCGACACCGAAGAAAACATAGAAAAAGAAACGAAAGAATAATACCGAAGAAGGAAAATAAACGATGATGAACAAAAACTTTGAGCCCAAGCTCTTCGAGCAGGGTATTTACGAACGTTGGTGCAAGAAAGGTTACTTTACTCCCGACACAAAAAGCAACAAAAC